>LNGD01000027.1 GCA_001587675.1 Candidatus Methanofastidiosum methylothiophilum | reverse complement strand
CACAATGAATCTTCATCCCTCAAGATAAAGAAAAAGAATCTTTAATTTTTAATATTTTTCTTCTTTTCTTATTTTAAGGTTTCAAGACTTTTAAAAAATCTACTCTTTAAAAGTTGCTGTCAATATATCTTCCATAACTCTTTGTGCGAAATGACATTTCGATATAAATGTAGGGTCTTTCTTTATATATTGGAGTAATTCTTTTTTATTCCTTCTCGTCATTTCTTCTAACTCAGATATAGTTACTTTATAAAAAAATTCGTTAATAAAAGTTGCATTTGAAAATTATTAATTATAGCTGCATTATTCTAAATAACGTTCAAATGTTAAAAATATGAATCCAATTTCTTTTTTCGTTTGGCACTACCTCTTCAATTCTTTTATTTAGATCAGATTTATTCGATGCACTTGCCACAACAGTATCTGTTAATATTGCAAAAAATCCCTTTACTCCGTTATCCTTTAGCTTCGATTTGATTTTTCTTGAATTAATTCTTCCAATCTCTTTGTGAAAAATGTACTCAAGTGAAGGATTCTTCACAATAATATCCTCGATTTCATCATAATAATTGTCTAGATTACTCTTAGTTTTTAGATAGAATTTAAGAAGTTCTTCATCACTATGTTCATTTATTTTTTCATCAAAGGACTTTATAAGGCCATATTTGGCTATCGATTTCTTATACATAGACATTATAGATTTTAAAGTTGAGCCTACAAAAATAACATTATCTGTATTGATAAGACCGTCATATACTATCTTTCCTTTAAAAGGTAAAAGAAATGTTCTTACATATGAAGGGATATATTCAATAAATTCGGATATGGGATCATTTAAAGACATTACTGCATAAGATTTTCCACTTTGATTGTCATACATAACGGTATATTCGTTCTCATATTCTATTATGAAAAAGTTTGAATATATGCCATTCTTCCACTGTTTTATAATGTTTAGTTCCTCACTTTTAAGATTATATGGATTCTCATTAATATATTCATCAATAATAGTCATATTATTGGCAAGAATATCTCTTAAATTGAGCCACTCATCCTTATACATTCTCTTCTCTTTTGATAATTTATTAAATCCTTTATTTTTTTGCTTAGCATATATCAATAAGCTTTTATAAAGTCTTATGAATTGATCTATTTCTTCTTGAGATAATTTCATCTTAATCAATCTTATTTATTCAATTGAATTTATAAAAATTTTTCTTTTTTAATATATTAATTGAATAAAGTTGATATATAAACGTATATTGTTTAGAAAATAATCCTATTTTTGTCGAATAATCAATCGATTACCCTTGCCAAAATTTTTATAAATTTACATGTGTCTATAAATAAGGTAGTAGTATGAGCGCCTTAGATATAGATCAATTAGTTAAAACATTAAATCAACATCAAAAGGAATATGTGAATTTTAATTTACCCAATCCAAAAAATGGAGAATATCTACTTGCTATATTTCATTTAGTTTCTGGAGGGAGTCTTAATATCCTTCAGGCTGCAGCAGAAGTTGCAGCAGAGTCTTCAACAGGTACAAATTTCTTGGTAACTACAGAAACACCATTCTCTAAAGAGATGAATGCGCTTGTTTATCAAGTCGATCTCGATAAAAATCTTGTCTGGATAGCATATCCTTGGAGGCTCTTTGATCGAAGAGGGAATGTCCAAAACATATTGACATATCTAGTTGGAAATGTTCTTGGCATGAAAGAAGTAAGTGCACTAAAACTATTGGATGTTTGGTTTCCTCCAGCAATGCTTGAGCAGTACGATGGTCCAAGTTATACTTTGGATGATATGCGTAAGTATCTTAATGTATATGACAGGCCAATTCTTGGGACGATTATAAAACCTAAAATGGGATTGACTTCAGCAGAATATGCGGAAGCAGCCTATGATTTCTGGGTAGGTGGCGGGGATTTTGTTAAAAACGATGAGCCACAGGCTAATCAGGACTTTTGTCCTTATGACAAGATGGTCTTGAATGTTAAAGCAGCAATGGACAAGGCCGTTAAAGAAACAGGCAACAAAAAAGTCCATTCATTTAATGTTTCTGCTGCAGACTTTGATACAATGATTGAAAGATGTGAACTTATTAGAAACGCCGGATTTGAACCTGGTAGCTATGCATTTCTAATTGATGGTATCACCGCTGGCTGGATGGCCGTGCAGACCCTTAGGAGGAGATACCCTGATGTATTTATACACTTCCACAGAGCAGGCCATGGTAGTTTCACTCGGCCAGAAAATCCAATTGGGTTTTCAGTATTGGTCCTTTCAAAATTTGCACGATTGGCAGGGGCATCTGGAATCCACACAGGAACAGCAGGAGTTGGCAAGATGAAGGGAAGTCCAGAAGAAGATGTTGTTGCAGCCCAAAATATCCTTTACTTTAAGGCCAAAGGACATTTCTTTGAACAGGAATGGTCAAAAATCCCTGAAAAAGACAAAGATCTCATTAATATTGTGAATGAGGACACAGCACGTCACGTTATCTTAGAGGACGACAGCTGGAGAGGGCTTAAGAAATGCTGCCCAATTATTTCGGGAGGGCTTAATCCTACATTGTTAAAGCCATTTATTGATCTTATGGGAAATATAGATTTCATCACAACAATGGGTGCAGGATGCCATGCACATCCTAGAGGAACAACAGCGGGTGCAATGGCGCTAGTTCAAGCATGCGAAGCATACCAAAAAGGCATAGATATCAAAGAATATGCTAAAACACATAAAGAATTGGAAGAAGCTATACAGTTTTTTTCAAAAAGTAAGGAAGTTGTATCTGAACAAATATAATCTATGAAACAGTTTTTACTATAAATAAAGAACAGGCATAGTGATAAAATGGGAGATAATATCAGACGTGAAATAGAGGACATTGTTAGAGAAGCAGCATTTTTAGTGGAAAATCAGGGAGAGTATGCATTTCAACAGTTTAGAACCAAAGGCAAATTCTATCACGATGATATTTATGTCTTTGTTTGGGGCGTTCGTAATAATAAGATTACTAGATTAGTTTTTCCTCCTGACAATATGGGAGAAGACATCGAAATCACTAACATGACTGATTCAGAGGGGAGAAATATTACAGAGATGATAATGAATATTGCTTTAAGCCCAAAAGGTGAAGGCTGGTCAGATGTATATCTTTGGAAGAAGCAATATGAGATGGAAGATTCAGAGAAGATTTCATTTGTCAAAAAAGTTACTCACAAGGGCAAGATGTATGTGGTAGGAGCAGGTTATCATTTGAATTAAGCTATTTATAAACAGCATCAATCTTTTCCTTTATAGCATCAATTACTAAAGGATCATCATTCCATGCCCCAAGATTTATTACTTCTACATCTTTTGGTATTTTACATTTTGCTATTAATTCAGGCAAATCGCACATGCTGTGAATGCTATCTGCACTTATTGCCGCTGAAAAATAAAATATTTTTTTAACTCCGTTTTTAATCAATTTTTGAATAGCTACTGATGTGCAGGGGTGTCTAAATTCCATCCAAGCAAGATCAAGATTCTTGCGTTCATATCCATCTTTTAAGAATAACTCCAAGATTTTCCTCCTAAATTCAATTTCTTGAGCAGTTTCAGTAGGCCAAGCTTTATCCCACTCTTCTGGCTGTCCATGGCCTACAAGTAATACCCCTATCTTTTTCTTTTCTGTATTTCCACGATTCTTATTTACTCTTTCGACAAACATTTGTTGCAGGATTTTGGAATCCCATAAAGGCCCAGTAAAATAAATTGAAACACCATATTCTTTGAGATTCAGTTTTTCTATAAGCTCCTTGCCCTCTGCAGTATGATTTGAAATTGTCAAAAAAACTTCACTGACAATTATCTTGCTTGCACCATCGTTTAATGCTTCAATGACTGCAGCATCTGGTCGTGGCTCATCTTCAATAAAAGATAAATATAATCTAATTTTATCGTCTCCTTCTTGCCTGAATCTTTTTTCAAGCTGGCCCATCATCCTTTTGTGCATTCTCTTGTGTTGGCTTTTTCCAATGTGCATATATTTTTTCCTAAGTAAGGATAGGAATATAGGTCTAATTAAAAATGGTATGAATTTGATTTTTTGCTCGTCAAATTCTCTAAACTGATTTATCCATCCTATTGGATTGTAATCTTCAGGTTCACCATGAGAAAAATAGATAATTGCTGTATGCCCTTTCCCAAGGTCACCTTTTTTCCTCACAATGTCTGGCACATGCCGCATATCTTTCATTGACAATACTTTAATCGTCATCAAATAATAACCTGCTAAAATAGACAACAAATTCAAAATAATAAGAATTGGAGTAAATTCTTTATTATAATAGATAATAGAAAGGAATAATATAACTTCAAAGATTAATATTAGTGAAAATAGCCTGATTTTGCTTTGATGGACTATAAGATACTTGACTATGGTCAATCCGATTATTAATCCTATTATAATTGAAGTAAAAGACAAAATATAGCTAATTTAATCTCCCCTAGAAAATAAATATTTTATCTGATTTAAAAGGCTTTTAGAAAATCATTTAAATTAATTACTTTTCTTTTTTTCAATGAAAGTAGATTTGCACGTTCACACAACAGCTTCTGATGGGCTTCTGTCCCCTAAAGATATCCTGGCAAAAGCCAAAGATAGCGGACTCAATACACTAGCAATTGCTGACCACGATACTATTGATGGGATAGAGGAAGGTATTAAGGCTGCAAAGGAAAAAGGAATTAGATTAATTCCGGCTTTAGAAATAAGTGCTAGGCATGAAAAACAGGTTCATATACTTGGATATTTTGTTGATTATACAGATCCTAAATTCCAGAGCTTTGTCAACAAGCTTAAAAATTCTAGAGAAGAAAGAAACGAAAAAATGCTTAAGAAATTGGAAAACTTCGGATTCCACATAACAATGGAAGAGCTTAAGGCAAACGCTCAAGGTAACATTGGTAGGCCCCACATTGCAGATATCATGGTAAAAAAAGGATATGTTTCTAATTTCGGTGAAGCATTTGAAAAATATATTGGAAATGGAAAACCCTGTTATGTTCCAAAAGAACGGCCCGATATAAGAAAATCTATAGAAATAATAAAAAAATATAAAGGAGTTCCAGTTCTTGCCCATCCCAAATACACTTTTCTAGAAAATGAAGAACTAGAAAACTTTGTGGCATATTTATCCGATATAGGTTTAGGAGGGCTAGAAGTTTTCTACTCAAAGCACAGTAAAGAAGAGGAGTCTCAGTATCTGAAGTTAGCTGAGAAATACTCTCTTGTTCCTACAGCAGGTTCAGACTACCATAGAGAAGGGGATGCGTTTGGAATGGAACTAAAAAAAGAATACCTAGAAAAGCTACTTTCCTTACAGACTCTCTAATAAATCTAATATTTTTTCTACTAAAATTCCTGGATTTTTTGAAGTAATTACACTTTTGGTATCTTTACCCATACTATCTAAGACTTCTAAGAAAAGATCAGATGCCCCACCAGTACCCGAAAGTAAGCCTACAATCTTCTTTTCATCGTAAGCTATAGTAAGTTCATTTAAGGTTCCAATCATACCTTGAACAGAGATAACTGCATCACAACTTCTAACTAAGATTACATTCCTTCCTTTGTATCCAGAACCTGTGAATATCAATGAATCAAAGACATCGGTGGGATATTTGTAGTCTTCAATGTGCTCTCTTAGATTTATTGCAGGCGATATCCCTACAGTTGTTCCTCCATATTCTTTTGCACCTATTGTTGCTTCTAGCGGAAGTCCGGGACACGCGCCTGAAAATAAAATAATGTTCTTTTCAGCTATTGTTTTCCCAAGTTCTCTAGCGGCAAACCTAGCATGTTGTGGTATATCCCCGCTTGCAGAACCAATAACCCCTATTTGGTATCTTTTGATAATATTCCCTCTCTATGCTTTCTTGAAATAATTTAATTTTGGCTCGTAAAGTTCTCCTCTTGCCAAAAGTTCTCTTAATGCATTATCGATGTCTTCTGGGAGGTGGTCATCTTTTAGTTCATAATGTATAATATCTACGAATACTCCTTCTCCTTCATCAAGCTTATCTATGACTTCTAATACCTTTGATTCAACAACAGTATCAGAATCAAATATATGAGTTTCATCTGCATTTTCAATTAAATAATTAAGTTCTTCAATAGAATCGATAAGTTCTGGATTTATTCCTTCCTTCTTTGCAAGGTCCTTTGCCTTTCTTACATTCTTCTCTTGATCGTAAATCTTTTGGGCTATTCTAAATTGTTTTTTTTGTTTAATATTTGCCAAAAGAGATTCTGCTCTATGGAGAGTAAGCATATTGGGAGGCACTTTTGATAGAACTTCTAGATTGATCTGTTTCTTTCCCTGCCATTCGCTGAGTTTTCCCATAAATTGGACTAAATCCCCTTTATTGAGAGATGTGATAAGTCTAGTGTTTTCTCTAAATACTATTCCAACTATGCTCTGCGTTCCATCGTCTAAAAATACGGACCCATATGTTCCATCTTCTGATAGCCTTGGATCAGCCATTACAGTTGCAACACCTTTTAATCTGTATACCTTTAATCCATTTTGAGTTATTACATAGTTAGTAGCAAAATCATCCTCAGGTTTAACGAAATAACCCTTATGTATTTCTGCTAGGGGTACTCTTGAAGAAGGCATTCTTTTTTTCATTCGTATACCTCCTTTTCAAGCTGCTGGACTTTTCTGAATAATTCAATATTAAAATCTTTGAAATCCTGTATTATATCTGAATCAATTATTACTTGACCGCCTTCCTTATATGGGGTTCCAATAACCCTCAATATACTTTCCATTTCATAGAGATTTTCTGAAGAAACGCTAATTGCACCTGTTCCATCGTCGATTACTAAAGTGTAAGTTGAAGGGTCTATAGAAACAACAACACCAACAAATGAAACTAATGTTTCGTCTCCTTTGATTTCTCTTATATCCTTTTCAACAGAGAAGTTGTATTTCATTTCATCTCCTTGCCTATGGCTTCAAGCGCCATTTCGATTTCCTCTTCTAGTTCAATATCAAAGACGTTGTGGACTTGGAATACATTGCCATCGTACTCGCTCTCTGCAACATTTCCTGAAATCAAAATCTCCTTTCCTAGTAATCCGAAGTGTTTGTCAGATAGGTAGGCTTCGCCAGCATTTTTTATGTTAAACCCTTTTTCTAGATATTCTTTAAGGCCCAAATATATATCGTTTGAATCTATTCCTAGAATTTTTTCTGCTTTATCTTTGAAAAAAGATGCCCTAATGTAGTCAGTTGAATCATCGATACCTAAATCTAAAATTACAACTTTTGTTGGCATTACTTCATTTTTGCAGTGTTTACAGAATCCTTTTTGTGAAGAATCCATTTTTCTAAAGCAAGTTGGGCATCCATCGTAGAAGAAGACTGAGTATAGTTTAGCTATAGTTCCTCTAATCTCCTTAAATTTATCTCCTGGATTTAACTCCGCTATAGAAACACGTTCATATTTAAGTGATTTTAGTGAAACAGTGTCAGGAATAGATGATTCATCTATGCCCTCTGGATTAATGATTACTTTGCTTTTTGAAAAAATATGAAGTTGCGGGCCTTTTATCCCACCTTTTACTAATCCCCCGATTATTTTTATAATGTCTCCCCTGTTTAAAGATTCAGAAAACTTGACGGCATTCTCATCCCAAAAGACAACTGTTATCTCACCAGTCTTATCTGCTATAACTACATTTAAGACAGCTCCTTTAGAACCATCATCTCTTGAAAACTCCTTTGGGGAATATTTTCGAGTTACTCGGCCCAAAACATTTACATCTTTCATTCCCTCTTTCAGTGATCCAATCTTATCGTCTTGTTTCCCTGGAAGGGATATTCCTTCCTCTGAAGCAATTATAGAAAGTATTCCTTTAGTTGTTAGATTAAACATAGAGGATTCTTTTTTAATTCTAATTTTCTCCTTTATTTGAGCCTCCGTATAACCCTTTTCCATTAATTTTGACATTATAAGGGATACGTCATCTTCCATCAAAGCACCTACTTAAAATTATTTTGTGAATATTAAAATACTTTTCTGTTGATTATAATAATCTAACTGTATTCCATTTTTTATGGCTATTTTTTTATAATCTTCACGTTTAAATTGATATCTGCATACCTATCTGTCCTGTTATGGAGAATTAGATACCACTTTCCTCCATGTGGGGCATTCCATATTATTTTACCATCACTAGAAAGACTTGGGAATTCTTCATATTTATAAAATCCATCTTCTTTCCATATCTCGTAGTTTTTTTGATCCACTAGTCTTATTTCTAGAAGAGAATTAGCCTCATATTCTATTTCTAAATCTTCTCCAGGCCCTAAATCAAATGTATATATTTTGGTATCGCCTGCAGAAACAAAAGTTTCTTCTTTCACTGACCATTTAGGGGAGAAGAAATCTGTAAGAAATAGATATAGGCCAGATATTATTAACACCAGGATAATCAATCCAAATATTTTTGATAATATACTCATAGAATAAATTAATTATATAGATTTATATAATTTGTGAGGGATTTTGTATTTATTTATTTTCTATGTATTTTATCATATTCATAAGGGCCTTGTTATATGGAGTTGGGATATCATGTTTTTTTCCAATTTCAACAATTTTGCCTGATATGTAATCTATTTCTGTTTTATTTCCTTTTCTTAGATCACTTAGGGTTGAATTTATATTTCTTGAAGTATTCTTTATCACTTGTAATGTATTCTCAAATATATCCTCGGATATATGTATCCCATCTCTCTCGAGAACTTTTTTCCCTTCTTTTGTTATTTCTCTAACAATCTCCAGAAGATTATTGTCTAAAAGAATCCCATTTTCATCTTCAAAAATTGTGGCAAGGGTGTTAATTGCAGAATTGATTACTACCTTGGACCAGATATCCCTTTTTATGTCATTACTGAATTCAGTTTTTATACCTGAATTGTTGAAGAGCTTCACAATTTCTTTTGCATTAGAATTTTCTTTAGAAATTGGCCCAATAATAGTAGTTCCTTTCCCTCTAAATTGTATTTTACCGGGGGATTCAAGAAATGCACCCATACTTGTAGTTGCACCTAATATCCTTTTGGCATCAACAAATTTTGATATTTCTTCTATATTTCCTGCACCATTTTGGAGGGACATTACAGTCACTTTATCATCTAGAATATGGTTAATATCTGAGAGTGCTCTTTTTGTATCGTATGCTTTTGTTGTTATAACGATCAGTTCAGACCCTTTTGCATTAAGAGGATTAATAGATGCATCAATTTTTACATTAAATTCTTCAATCCCATAAATTGATAGGCCATTTTTTCTTATAGCTTCCACATGAGCATGCCTTCCAACCAATAGGACATCTACACCTTCTTTTTTTAAAAGCCCTCCTAAAAGACTACCTATGGCACCGGCACCCATGAAAGTTATTTTCACCCGACCACCTAATTTTTTATATAAATGCTTTTTATATTTGTTATCAATTTATATTTTTCAGTAAAGATTTTAAGTATATGTCTTAAATAAAAATAAGGTGATAGAATGCCACTTCCTGAAAAGGTTGAATTTATTAGTAATTATAAAGGATGGAAATGTTACAAAGGATTTGAAACTCTTAATGGTAAAAATAAACTTGATATTGCACGATTATTACTTTCAATAAGAGAATCATTCAATGAGAAAATTTATGAGTATTTGGGGCAGGAATTCCGTTTAGATTTTATAAAAGGAATTGTTGATTCTATACTAAAGGATGAAAAAACTATTTCTGGCGCACTTTACAAGGTTAAATCCCCTTCAACTACTAAAAAATTGGCTGAAATAGCGGATATAAAAGAAGCTAAAGATATAGCTAAAGGTATGCTAACTGAAATGGTCTTAGAGAAACTTGGAATTGAAAGATTGACACCTTCTGTTTTGGATAACTATCTCGGTCAAAAACCGATTGAGGATAAAGGTAACGAAGTTGTAAAAGACAAAGAAATGGTACATTTTCTTGGAAACTATAGCGGATGGAAATGTGTTAAGAGGATGGAGGTTGAAGATCTTACCGAAGACCTTGATATTGCAATGCTTTTACTTTCTATAAGAGAGTCTTTCAATAACAAAATCTATGATTATCTGTCTGACATGTTTGATATGAAATCTTTAGATGAAATTGTATCCGATATTCTTCCTAATAAGAGCCGATTTAAGGAAGATGATATAGCAACTACATTATCAAAACTAAATGGTCAAGAGATAATGACTAGGTTTGAAAAAATATCTACTGACCCAAAGGCAAAAGAGATTCTTAAAAGAATTGCTGCGGAAAAAACATTGGCAGGATTAAAACTCCCATTATTAAATTCAAAGTCAGTTGAAAAATATATTGAAAAGAAGGCGCTTATTGTCTGAGTTGGCTTAGCATATAAACAGTTAATACAAACATTGTAAACAAAGCAGCATAGACCAATATCCTAATCGTTGTTTGCTTCGAACTAATGGTATGATTATATGCAGTATAGGGCCTACTCCTTACAAAAGTTCTGGGATTAGAATCAAAAATAGTAGAAGATGGAACATCTTGTGAAGATGTGTATTTCCATCCAGGACGACCTTCATAGCTAAGAGTTTCTTTTGAGGAAAGATAATTTTCTCTTTCTTTGTCATATTTTGCTTTTTTCTCTGTATCAATCAGTATTTCGTAGGTATCCTTTAATTCAAGAAATTTTTTCTTTGCCCATTCTTCTTTTCCTGGATTTTTATCGGGATGATATTCCAAAACTTTTTTTCTGTAGGCTTTTTTAATATCTTTTTGACTGGAAGAAGGCGTAATGCCTCCAATCAGTTCATAATAATCTTTTTTTGGATTGTATGACATCTGAAAGAAGACCCCATATCAAACTATATATGATAAGATAGTTTCTGGGATATATATTTATCCGTATATCCTTAGGAAATGTATAATTATTTTAGAATAGAATTATCTAAATTTAGAATATTTTGTCAGAACTCTAAGGATTTCAAAGGCTATGTCCTTATCTATGATTCCTTCCTCTTCTTTATCTTTCAAAAACTTTTTAGCCTCTTCCACGCCTATCTTAGACGCTTTAGCGTATAGTGGCCCTCGTATTAATCCTGCTTTATCTTCAGGTAGTTTATTTAAGACTTGATTTAAGTCCCACTTGAAATCAGAAACTCTACCCATGTTTAACTTCCTTGTTTTCTTCGATTGAACCTTTTGCTTGAATCTTTTAGCTCCTTTTGAGTAAAATGTGTTTAATTCTTCTTCCATCTGACCCTCTCTTTTCTTTAATTGTTAAATAAAACTTTTTAAACCTTTGCTTAATTCTAATAGTTTATTATCCCCCTTTCTTATAATTATATCCTCATAAATTTGATTATCAATTGAAATAAAGGTCCATCCACCTTCTTTTATTGAAAATTTAACGGCAAGAACTGTTTTTGGTATAAGGGCTGTTTTTTCAGATACTTCTGACGCAGTATGTATAAGTGAGTTTATCTGGGATCCTTTTATTTTTACAGTAGAAAGTCTGGTACTTTTGACTTCCATTATAATTGCATTACTCTCTTTTATGGCTATTATGTCTGGGCCACTCTGGCTCACTCTTTTATTGAATACAAAATACCCATTTTCCTGAAGAAATCTTTTGATTTCGTATTCCGCCCTAACACCCATAGATTTATTATTAGTTACTGACATTATTGGGAACGCTTCCATTGTAATACTTTTATTTTAGGTCCAATAAGTTGGGGAGATATATCTTCCCTTGAGAAATTGATAAATTCACCATTCCAAACAATAACAGGGCTTGATGAATTCTCTTCATAATCGCTTGCTTGGAACATTTCTTTTATGAAGTGATATCCCTCATCTTTTTCACCTTTGATAAATAAAGGTAAGTCTTCCTCAATAGATGATTCAATAAACTCGATGTTCATTTCACGTCTCAATGAAACTGTGATATCTAGTACTCCTATCCACTTCCAATCTTTTTTATCAACATGCATAAAAGAAAGTGCAGAAGGATTCCCATCTTTTGATTCAATAATCATTAATCTTCTGCAACCCTTAAGAATAGCAATATCTTTTAGTTCTTCAACAGATTTTTTACCCCTACTAACTTGAAAAGAAAGAGGTATTACTCCTAAGAGCTCTTTAACAAATGATCTTGTTCTATTCGAAGGCCTTCTTGAAGTTGAGATAAGCATCATATTAACGTGCAGGTACCGTCTTTGCCAATTCAGGCCTCATCTTTATAAATATCCTATTGCCACAGTACGGACACTTAATACCCCTTATCTCATCAAGTTCTTGTGGGGTGAGTACTCTTTTACATTCAATACATTTATACAACTACTCACTTCCTACTTTACTAAAGGGCTTCTGTGATGCTCTCCCGACGGGTGTATCAGGGAGATATGTGCCTCCAGCAAATGTAGTCTCACATTTTGAGCATTTCCATATTCCAGTGCTGACTCTCTTAACGGATTTTCTTCCACATTGTGGGCATTTATGCTTTTGTCTCATCATACTTTCGATGTTTGAAACTTTAACTCTTATCCGTCTGCCGTATCTTGGACCAAATCTTCCAGCACTACTAGCTTTATTTGTTACTGTCATGAAAATCACCTCATTTCAGAGAATTTCTCCTTTAAAAGGGACCTAATTTCATCGCCTTTTACCTTTGATCGTCTGACGATGTCTAAAATCTCCTCTTTTTTAAAGCTTCCGACATCTCCCTTCTGCATTGCAGATATATTTCCATTATCTTCAGTTGTGGCAGTGATTCTTGAATCCATTACATTTTCTTCTTCAAGAGAAGGATCGTATATGATAGAATCAGCTATTTTGGCATATGTACATGGTATAGGGATCTTTTTCATAGGTAGAGGGACAAATTCTCCTTCAATTTTCATCCCTTCTTCATCTAAAGCTGGCATTTTTGTGTTGTACAATGCGCCTATAGCTGCGAGTCCACATGCATCAATAAGATTTCCGTTATGGTCCATTATATGAATATCAACAAAAAGAACTCTTACAAGCTCGCCTTCTTTGATAACTAGTTTTTCAAAGTCAATAGCACCTGATTCTCTAATTCCTCTGTCAACAATTCTTGCAAGTTCTATTGAGTCCTCTCTTGGTGGGCCTGCTTCAAAATCAGGTGATGCCATAGGGATTAGTTCAGTATTAGTTGTGAATACTCCTTGATTTGGAGTGTCTGGAAAAGGTGCGCCAGTTTCACACTTTACACCTGCAATTACCTTAGTATCTCCCATCTGGACGAAACATGAACCCTCTGCTTTATTGGCCATACCGAGCTCTATTTTAAGAGCTCTCATATCGTCAAAGCCTCTTCCGTCCTCCCTCTTTCCAGTTTTTAGGAGACTTTTCATGTAATCTTTTTTAATCTCGGAAAGAACACTACTCATTTAAAACATCCTCCGTTATGTATTTTTTCTTTAGGGCTTGCTTTTGTATTTCAAAGACTTCTAGACATCCTTTCCTACCAAGTTCTAGTGCTTCTTCTAGTTGATCTTCAGTTAAATCTCCATCCATCTGTAAAAGACTGAACTCATTTTTTCTTGGGAGAAGTGCCAATGGCAAATCTGCTTGGCCGTAATTATCTTCCTCTTTACAGAGGTCTAATACAATCTGATCCTCAACTTTACCTGCAGCACATGCCGGAACTAATTCTTTCATTGGGATACCGGCATTAGCTAGAGCAACAGACGCTGCAGTTATTCCTGCACATCGTGTTCCAGCACTTGCTTGTATAACTTCAATATTAACTTCAATCATACACTTTGGGAAATTTTCAAGAAGTAAAGCAGGTTCTAATGCACCTTGAGTTACTTTACCTATCTCCACACCTCTTCTGCTTGGACCAGGTCTTTTTCTCTCGTCAACTGCGAATGAGGCCATATTATATCTACATTTTAGTATAGCCCTATCTGTTTTCTGCAGAAATCTTGGGTAAGCTTCCCTTGGGCCATATACTGCACAGTAAATTTTATTGTCGCCCCACTCAATGTAGGAAGAACCATCTGCCCTCTTTAAAACTCCAACTTCTATTTTTATAGGTCTAAGTTCATCCTTAGCTCTTCCATCGATTCTCTTTCCGTCAATAAAGAACTTCATGTCTTTTTCCATTATAACACCTAATTATCTTGATAACTCTGTTTCAAGTATTTTCTTTATTCTATCAGTAAGCCCAGGTATATGAGCTTCTTTATCTATTTTAAGAATGGCTCTCTCGACAATATCTTCCATCTGTCGTTCGCCTTTAAGCCATATATTTCCGTTCTGACCAACTGTAATCTCGCATTTGGTCATTTGTTTCAATAATTTAATCATTGATCCTTTTTTACCGATTACTCTTGGTACCCTTGTGGCATGTATTTTCACAACTCTTCCCCATTTCAATTTGCCATAGGGTCTTTCTTTAGACTGTAATACAATCTCTGAAGCCTCTCCGACTTCTTTGACGTTTGCATAAATTACATCGCCTACTTTGAAAATTCTTTCAAGATTGGAAGTATCTTTTACATATCTCAAAGCATCTTGCACATGAAGATTGGCAAGATAAGGGGCATTAATATCTAAATCCCAACTTAATGGATTAATACCAACTACTGTTCCAATTACGTCATCGCCCCTTTTTGGCATATACTTGCCTTCTAGTGGCACCACTTTAATTCCATCATTTTCTATGTATACTATACCAAGAACTGATGAGATTATTGTGTCCTCAAATTTATCAACACCATATTCGTACCTAAAAGGTCCCTTTGCAATAACCATACCTGGCGTGACAATCGCTCTATCTTTGACAAAATATTCCAATCTAATCTCTCCGTTTTACTTATCCATTATCTTTGTCTCAACGTTTCCTTTTGTAGCAGAGTTTAACTTGTTAAATAAATCATCTTGTAATCCAGCAGGTATCTCTATTACAAACATCCAAGAACCATCTTTTCCCCATTCCTCTTTGATAATGTTACCAAGAGTTTTAGCAGAACCCATTACCCTTGGAACATACTCAGCAGGTACTTTAACTCCTATTTTTCTATTTTCTATTTTAATTGGTAAAATAGGGGCCAAAGCATGAATAATCTGCTTTATTTGATCTTCAGGTCTTTTGTACATATCTATAGATACTCTTGCTTCTTCCAAAGCAGTTTGTATCCTTTGCGGTGGGTGGGGATGTCCTGTTTGTGGATTAATAGCATGTCTAGAAATATAAGAAATTATTTGAGACTTCTTATTTTCCATCATTGCTCTTCTCTGTTCAGTGGTTAGATGTATTTCTCCTTTCTTTACAATAATCTTTGAGATCTCATCTACATTATCCGTACCGAAGATTTTTTTAAGAGATTCTGGAGAAGCTTTGTCTCCTTTATCAGCATCTTTAAAAATAAAATTTGTGGCTAGAAAATCTTTAACATCATTTCCTTCCTTAAATTCTTGGGCTTTTATGGGATCAACTAAGATCTCAAAATGTTCCCCTTGATACTTTAATCTTGCGGTAACCGCATCATCTAGAGATATCAAAGAACCAACCTCTTTATTCCTCATCCTCTTCTTCTTTTATCTCTTTAACTTTTTCAATATAGGAGTTTAAGCTTTCTTCATCTATTTTCTTAAACTTCTTATCTTCAAGGCTTATTACAGCCATTTCTACGTTATTCTTGCTTAATTCGCCCTCTATTGATTTTTTTAGGGCCCTTAAAGAAAGTATTATTGCGTCTTCAATAGATATGTCTGGGGAATATTCCTTCTCAAATATTTCCATA
>LNGD01000026.1 GCA_001587675.1 Candidatus Methanofastidiosum methylothiophilum | reverse complement strand
CAGGAATTCTACCTTGACAAGATGAATATTCCAAGAGAATTATTCAGGTTCAGAGAGCTCTCAGAGGATGAGAGGGCTTTCTATAACAAGATCCATTGGGATGTTGAAGTTTACACCGAGTCACTTGGAGGCTACAAGGAGATGGGAGGACTTCACTATAGGACAGACCATGATCTTGGAGGCCACCAAAATGCAAGTGGCGAAAGGCTTGACGTAAACATTGATGGCAAGAAGTTTGTTCCTCATGTCCTTGAGCTGTCCTTTGGTGTTGACAGAAACTTCTGGACCTTACTTGATATATTCTATAAAGACGAAGGGGACAGAAAGGTAATATCATTGCCAAAGGAAGTTGCACCGTTTAGAGCCGGAGTCTTCCCATTACAGAAGAAGGAAGATCTAGAAAAGGTCGCAAAGACCGTCTACGACAACTTGAGGCAGTGTTATGATATCTTTTATGATGATTCAGGATCAATAGGAAGAAGGTACAGAAGACAGGATGAAATCGGAACTCCTTATGGCATAACAATTGACTTCCAGACCTTAGAGGACAACACTGTCACAATAAGAGAAAGAGACTCTATGAATCAGCACAGAGTCAAGATAGAAGACATCTGGAAAAATATTTAATTTTTTATATCTTTTCAAATAATATATCTTGGGCACCTTCCCAGAGGACTTTTTTACCAAGTTCTGGCAATTTCTCTTTTCCTTCGATGATTGTAAGGAAATGATTGCCAGCAAGCTGGCCCATTTTACTAGAAAAGCATGTACTTCCATAAGGAAGGAGTATTTCAGTTTCACTTATGCCTCCAGGATATAAGAGTATCTCTCCCTTTGAGGGGTGGCTTGTATGATTTTCATACCCAACACCCAAATCAAAATCACCCAGAGGTATCCATACTGCTTCTCCGCTCCATCTTACATGAATTATCTTGTTTTTAAATGGTAATAATTTTAGAAAGGTTGAACAAGTTTTTGGCGCATTCTCTTCTTCCAATTTTGCCTTAAACACAAACCCGCCGGCAGTAATTTTCAAATTAGTCATCTTAAATCCTCAAAATGAATAGTGATTTGAAATATAAAAATCTTAGCTGATTAAGAGTCAGTATAAGAAATTGTTGCAACTGCTTGATCCCTTGAAGTGTGACCTATGAATACAAAGCTGTGAGGAGTACCTGTGCTGTGATTAGTTGACCTCTTAAGAACAAATGTAATGTTAGAACCGGCATTAACACTCCTTGGTAATGAAGGTTGTATGCTCTCCCAATTATTCTGTCCATCAATAATAAAGTCCTGCGTACCACGAAATTCAAGTGCTCCTGAAGAAGATGCGTTTTTCAAAGTTACATAATAGCTTGTCCCATCGTCAGTTATGCTTATTACGTTTAGTTTAAGGGAAGTTGTTACACCCGATTGCTGCTCTACTTCTTTTTGAACTTGTGTCTGAAAACTCCTAAGCCATACCCAATATGAACTAACTGAAGCTACAGCCACAGCTACAAGTAACATTGTAGCGACTACTGGGGAAACTGCCTTCTTGTTCACAAAATAGATAAGAAAAAATAGATTAAAAATCTATCCTTTTACACCTTGGGCAAAGTCATCCTTTCCCCCACCTTTGCCGTACTTCTTGACTATCTCACAGGCTTTATGGCCACTTTCTATGGCTTTTTTACCGCAGGAGACAACTATGTTGCCTTCGTTATTAGTTAGAACAATTACCTTGTCGTCACCTGAAAGCTCTCTTGCAATCTTTCTCATCTCATCAGGCGTTGTGTCTACCTTCTCCTCCATGAAAAAGACCCCATCTGATTCAACGAAATTGCAGTCAAGACCTTCCTTCTTGAGGCAGGAAATTTCAGCTTTCAATCTTTCTATTTCCTTGCCCCTATTTTTCCATTCATTGAAGAATCTCTTTCCGGTGTCAAGTAGTTTATCCTTCTCAACTTTGAAGACCTCTGATAAATCTCTAAGCAGAATAGACTCCTGCTGAAAGGCGTCAAGGGCCTTTAATCCTGCGCAGAATTCTAGTCTAACGACTCCATCCTGAATCTTGCTCTGCTTCAATATCTTAATGGGCCCAACTTGTCCGGTGGAGTCTGCATGGGTTCCCCCACAAGCCTCGACATCAAGTCCTTTCACATTGACCACTCTAAGTTTTTTGCCCGGAACTGCTCCGCCTTGGTATAATCTGAAGCCATATCTTTTTTCTGCTTCGGCCCTATCAAAAAATCCTTTTTCAATTGGGAGGTTCTTTAAAACTATCTCGTTTGATAATCTTTCAATCTTAAAGAGATCATCGTTATCAATCAGCTTATAGTGAGTTATGTCAAGCCTTGCCTTGTCTTCAGTTTTCTCCGCACCTGCCTGCCATATATGATTTCCAAGAACCTGTCTGCTCACACCGTTTATGATGTGAGTTGCCGTGTGGTGTCTTGTGAGATTCAATCTCCTGTCCTTGTCAACTTGACCTTTTACCGTGTCTCCCTTCTTGAAGGTTATCTTCTCCATTATGTGAAGAATTACATTTCCTGAGACTTCAGTGTAAGAAACAGGACAATCGTTTATCATTCCCCGGTCCCCTTCCTGACCCCCGCTTTCAGGATAAAATGCAGTTTTATCAAGAATAGCAATGTTGCCTGAGATATCGAGCACTTTGGCTGTGAATTCAGTTATGCCGTCATAGTACAATCGTTCTGTATCAGGCAGATCATAGTGGATTTCTTTTTCCTTAGCTGATACTTCCTTTTTCTCGTGCCTTTCTGTGACCCTCTTGTAAAAGTCCTTTGGAGGCTTGACCCCCATAAATTCGGGAGTAATCCCATGAGAATCGTATAATTCGATTAGTTTGTCCTCGGAAAGTGTCTCGCCTTTTTCAGTCAGTCTTTCAATCATCCTTCCTGACTTTTCCTTTGTGTTATCAAACTTTTCCATCTCATAGGAAATTATCTCGCATATGTCTCCAATATTCTCCTTTAGCTCAGGGTATTGAGGCATCAGATATTTTGCATGCTCTTCGATCACCTTTTGGAGTTCGATGTCCCATGAGAATTCTTCAATGAAAGAAAGTGCCCTTCTTAGGATTACTCTTAGATTATATCCACCACCAACATTTGATGGAAGCGCACCGTCTGATAAAGCAAATAAAAGTGACCTTGAATGGTCTCCTATAGAGTATATAGCCTGCAATGGCAGGACCTGCTGCTTTAGGTACTCTTTGTCAGATGAAAGTTTCTTTGCTATATTGTCCCAGACCTTTTCAATGTCCTGAACTTCATCCATGTTCAGCATACCAGAATAAGGTATGAAACCTTTCAAAAATTCCTTGTCCGGTGTTATCCCAGTTCTTCTGTAGAGGTGATCGCATACTGTTGGAAATACTGTTTCATAGCCTATTGGATTAGCCATGGAAAACCAAGAAAATCTCTCTTGTCCCGCACCCATGTCCAAGACTTTTAGATCAAGTTCCTTGCCACCTGAAGGCGTTACTTCATATTCAATGTAAACTTGATTGCCTAGCTCAAGGCCTCTAGAGAAAAATTCCATGCATGGCCCAAAATTTCCTCCGCCGGCCCATGCATCCTCATGAAATACAATCTCCTCAGAAGGTATTCCCATACCAGTCTTTAACCAGTCATAAATATCAGATAGAAATCTGTCCTGTGAAAAGTCCTTTGGTGGATAAAAAGCGTGCTGACCAATCATGACAAATCCTGTATAGTGTCTCAATGTCACACCAACATTGTCAATATCATTGAATCTGACACAGAACTGTGGAACAAGAAGTGGGTTTGCAGGAGGCTCCTGGACCCCTTTCACGACGTGGGGCTGAAAATCGTAAATTGACGCCTGAACAAAATCAGTGTCGTCACGCCATCGTGCTACGACAGGGTATCTCTTGATGATTGAATATCCTTTTTTCCCAAATAACGATGACATCTCCTTCCAGACCTGTATGAAGTCAAGCTTTTTCTTTGCGGGAGAATTCTCGATAAATGAATATCCGCCCTCGCAGTCAGGGTCACCGCAAATATCCCTATCATGTACAGACCAAAAGAATGTTCCGCATTTTTTACACTCTTTTCTGGTAAAACCAAGTGATTTTAATGTATCAACTGCATAATATTTCTGATAATTTTGACTCGCTTTTTTCTTGAAGTCTTTTTTTAGCGTTTTATCATCCATACTCTCACCAGGACATCACTCTTTTATAGACATCTTATAATTCTGTTATATAATTTACTATTAGTGATTATGATGAAGAATAGAATCGATAGGCTTTTTGAATATATCGCTAAGGAGAATAAAAATGTCGACTGTGTTCTTATTTCAAGAGCTACTTTTCCAGATATTAATTTCTTTTACTTTAGCAATGCAAAAGGCGGACTATTTGAGGGCTCGTTTTTACTGCTTTACCCTGATGGAGGCTCCAAGCTATTCACGTCCACAATGGAGAGAGAAGCGGCAGAAAAATCCGGAGGGGATTTTGAGGTCTATGTCTTTAGCTCTAGAGAAGAGCGGATTAATCTTCTTAAAGATAATATCAAAGGAGAAAATCTTGGGCTCTCATTTTCATCTATAACTTATCTAGAAGTTGATAAGTTAAAAGAGACTTTTAAGGGGAATCTTATCGACATTACTAAGGAAATAAGTTTTACACGGGCAATTAAAGATAGCGATGAAATAAATCAGATAAAAAAGGCCTCTGAGATCACCTCTAAGACATTTAGCCAGATCCCAGAAATGCTTAGAAACGGCATGACCGAAAAAGAGCTTTCACTGGAAATTGAATTTTCTTTGAGGAAAAACGGGGCATCCTCCCTATCCTACGATACAATTGCGGCCTTTGGGCCAAACTCGTCCCTGCCACATTACGAGAGCGGAGATTCAAAACTTAAACCGTCTGATTTTGTTCTTTTGGACTTTGCCGGGAAGTACAACCGCTACTGCACGGATATGACAAGAACGTTCTTCTTTAAGGAAGCAAGTAGTGAACAGAAAAAGGTCTATGAAACTGTTCTTGAGGCGCAACTTCTTGGTCTTGATGCCTTAAAGCCCGGTGTTATTGCAAGAGATGTTCACAATGCCGTTTCCAAGTTTATTGATGATACCGAGTACAAAGGCAAGTTCATACACTCCCTTGGGCATGGTGTTGGCCTTGAAACTCATGATGCACTTGGGTTAAGCCCAATAAGTGATTATACTATTGAAGAAAATATGGTTTTAACAATTGAGCCGGGAATCTACATACCCGACTTTGGTGGAGTTAGGATAGAGGATACAGTAGTTGTGAGAAAAGGAAAGCCTCAAATATTGACGCCTTTCACAAAAGAGCTACTAATTATATAGGGCCAAGAAGCTCTGCGTTCTTTTTCGGAAACCCCAGTTCAAATATTTTATTTTGGACCTTCTTTACGTCATAGTCAACAAATCTAACTTCAAGGGAATAGTATTCTTCGTCAAACACAAGATACTTTGCCTTGTGAATACCGTCTCTTGGCTGACCCACGCTTCCAACGTTTATTATGTATTTTTGCTCTGGATCCAAATTGACAACTCCTTCACCCATAGGCTCGTGCTTAAGTTCATTATTCTCAATACAATACTTTGCAAGAAGGTGAGTGTGACCTATGAAGCATATGCTTGAATTGAATTGGGTAAAAAGGTACTTTATCTCATTTAAACTCTTTTGAGTGATATACCCACGGACATTTTCAGGAGGGGATGCGTGGACGAAATGTAGGTTTCTAAAATCAATTGACCTTGGGAGTTTTGTCAGATAGTCTTTTTCATTTTGGCCCATGATTTCTAGAGTCAATACTATACTTTCATTAGCAATTCCGCCAAGCTCCATGAGAAGATCCATATCAAAGGTTGCAAGGTCATGATTTCCAAGTGTTGAGGGAATTTTTTGATCTATGAATGTGTTGACAACTTCATTTGGGTATGGCCCATAGCCGACAAGATCCCCGGTACATATTATTTTATCAATTCCTAAATTATCAATGTCTTTTAAAACTGAATTTAAGGCTTCAATGTTTCCGTGGACATCGGACATTACAGCTATTTTCAAATTATACCACCACTTACGATTAGAATATATTATCCAATCCTAATGATATAATGCTTACTATTATACCGGCGATGAGGGCTCCTAAACCTATTGCTAGGTATGACCATTTTCTATCTAGGCCCAATAAGTAAGAAAGCAGTGTGCCAGAATAAACACCCGTTCCTGGAAGTGGGATTGCTACAAAAATCATTAGTCCTATAAGCTCCCATTCGGTGTATTTCTTGTATTTTCTTTGAACTTTGGTCTCCCAGTAATTATAAAGTCGATCGATTTGATCTATCTTTCTAACAACTGGGAAGATGTGATCCAAGAGAATAAACATGACTGGGATGATAAGGATGCCTCCCAATACGCTAGTTATGAAAACTTTTTGGAAATCCAAGCCAGTTAAGATTCCGATTGGTATGCTTCCTCTAAGCTCTAACCAAGGAATAATAGATATCAAAAATATGTAGAGATATCCATCCATTTTATCCCCCTCTTATGTCGCAACTACCAGGTGGAAGCGCCTGGACGATCCCATCAATGTCTTCTGTTTCTAACATTTTTGAAAGCCTCTTGGCAAATGACTCTTTCTTATGTTTTCCTGGCATTATTTTGACATTTTTAACTGTATGCTTTTCTATCGGGGCGTCTGGCCCGCACATTATCTTTCCTTCAGAAGTAATCCCAATTGTTAATTTTATTTGGACTGACTTAATATAGTTTCTTTTACCCTTAATTGAAAATGCACCTTTCTTTAAGTATTCCCCGGATGGCGCTTCTTTTGTTACCTGATCAGGTTTTACCCAGTATGCGTCTCCACCTCCATACCCATCCTTCCATAGAGATGAAAAAGAAACTGCAAAAATTGCCGCCTCGTTCAAAGTAGTTTCAGTTGCTTTGCTACCTTCCTTTATAACGACATGAGGTGCGCCATATGCATCGGCGTGGAAATAAATGTCGCTATCTTCCATATATTTCTTTACAATCACTTCATTCGATGAAGAATCCCTTCCACCAATAATTAAATTTCCCTCACTAGAAATAAACCATCTGAACTTCTCATACCACTCTCTAGCTTTTCTTTCAATTGCCTTAGGCTTTTCTACCTCGAGCTCTCCTTCCTCCTCTTTCAACTCTTCAATTTTCTTTTGAGTATTCTCCATTGCTATTTTTGCACCGTCAATTTTTCGCTTCATCTTTTTTGATTTTTCATAGAATTCATTTGCATTTTCATTTACATCTTTTTTTAGCTCAATTGGTAGCGGTATGTCAAAGTTAAATGTGATTATACCTGTCTTAAAGTCAACATCTGATATCAGTTTATTATCCTTTAATTTATTTTTTATATCTTCAAGTGAGTAGGTCTTTTTTGCCTGCTCAATAACTTTGAGTGACTCTTCAATAATATTATACTTCTCATAAGCCAGATCCCCAAGCTTTTTGTAGAGGTCTCTTTCTTCAACATAGGAATTATAAAGATCAGTCTGAGATTTCAGCATCCTTTCAAATTTCTGAATCTTTTTTTGGTGACTCGATATCTCTTCCCTCAAAATCTCTTCAGCCTCGGCCTTTCCGTATACTTCATCCAAGGCCTTTGAGAAGGAGTCGTATCTGATTTTTTCAAATTCGGGGCCACTATAAGAAATTAAATCATAAGGAACTATGTCTATGACCTCGCCGTTCTTCTTTATAATCATAGGATTTTTTTCTAAGTTTTGTAATTTGTTCAAGGCTATTTTTATCTTTATGGCTTCCTCTTCAGTTATGCCAGTTTTAGCTTTGTTTACACCCGATAATAAACATACCTCTTCGGCGTAGAGCCCACCAATATTTAGCTGTGTGGCAAGACCTCTCACTATCTCATTATCTTTAGATATCTCAATTAATTCTTCTGTAGTCAAGTCAAAGCTTTTTTTCTTTTCAGGAAAGACATAAACTGATTTTGGTGCAAGGGTCCGTTCCTTCATGTACTCTCTTGACTGGATCCCTACAATGACGTTTTCATTGTTTGCAAGTATAATATTACCATCCCTGAACATTTCAACAATTAATACATATTTAACAACGGGGTTATTATCCTCATAAAATCCAAAGGATAGAGTAAGGATTCTATCGAAATCATACTGCTCAATTTTAAAGAGCCACATTGATTTCAGGTGTTTTCTTAAAAGCATGGCAAACCATGTTGGATTCTTTGGGGCAGGTTTTGGATAAGATGTAACAAATACTGCCAGTGGTGGCTTAATGACTAGGTCTTCTCTACCTCTTCCAAAAAATTTAATCCTGAGCTCATTGCCTAGTTGGTAGATCTTGTCTATACGCATCCTTTCGAGGTCTGATAGCTCTTTTGATATCTCCTTCAGGTCAAAGGTAGAGAACATAAAAGAAAATAAAATAAAAGCTTTAAATATTTACTTATTTAGTTTCTAAAAAGACCAAGATTGCTTCAAGTGCTGATTCAGGCTCAACAAAATTTACGAAATCTGAAACGTCACTCAAAACTTTTCTACCTTCGTAAATGACCTCTTTCGGTACCATTACAAAAACAGGGATGTTGTGCAATCTGCATGCATAGAGCAAATCATTTGGTGTTATTTTCTGGTCTGTCAAAGGTAAAAACTTGTGAAGGTAACCTATAACTGCGTAGATATTATCCTTTGGCTCTATATGTGCAAGGTACTTTCCATGATTGTCCAATCCGTTGCCTAATGTCATTGTGTTATACCCCTTAGCAATGAAGGTGCTTAGTATTTTTGGGTCAGTACCCTCTAAATATCCAATTCTTTTTCTCATTAAATTCCTCCTTTAGAATCTCCATTATTTATTATAATTAATTGTCATTTGTATATATAACAACAAATAAATTTAAATTTCCTCTAATATTTATATTTAATTATAGATATATGATTAAGTTAGGCCATTTTTATTGATTATTAACTCAATAGTGGCGTTAATAATTGTAAAATATTCAAAATGAAAAATAATTTATGCCTTGAAAAGATTTCGGTCATATAATAGTAAAATTTAGCATTAAATTGATTATTTCTAGACAAAAAACAAGATTTAAGTTATATAAATTAACAGTTATATTTTTAAATCGTTTGAAATCAAATTAATATAGATATTATGGAGCCAATAGGTATGAACTGTACTTTTTATGAGAATACGAAAGGATTCTAATCTAATTCACAGGCTCCTTTAAGTAATTATTGATTTTACTTATGTTTTTAGGGGAGATTATATGTCAAAGGTCAAAATAACAGATACAACATTGAGAGATGCGCATCAGTCGTTGATAGCCACAAGGCTTGAGATTGAGGATATGCTAGAAATAGTTGGAGAAATGGATAAGGTAGGTTTCCACTCATTCGAGATGTGGGGTGGAGCTACGTTTGATTCCGCAATAAGGTATCTGAATGAAGACCCATGGGAAAGAATTACAAAGCTGAAGGAGCTAGCCCCAAAAACACCATTTCAAATGCTTCTAAGGGGACAGAATCTTGTTGGATACAAGCACTACCCAGATGATATTGTCTTTAAATTTGTTGAGGCGTCATTTAAGAAAGGCATTGACATTTTCAGAGTCTTTGATGCCTTAAACGACATCAGAAATATGGAAGTCCCAATAAAGGCGATTATAGATGTTGGTGGGCATGCACAGGGGGCCTTGAGCTACACAATAAGCCCTGTTCACACTATTGAATACTACATCAAAGCAGCTGAAGAGATGGTAGCACTTGATATTGACTCAATCTGTATTAAAGACATGGCAGGGTTAATTAATCCAATGGATGCCTATAATCTTGTTAAATCCCTTAAAGAGAACTTTGACCTCCCGGTATGTTTACATTCACACTGCACAAGCGGTATGGCGCCAACAAGCTATTTCAAAGCCATCGAAGCTGGTGTAGATATAATTGATACCGCAATAGGGCCCTTTTCATTTGGTACAAGCCAACCGGGCGTAGAAACAATGTACGCAATGCTTGAAAACACAGAATACAAATCTGATATTGACATTGAAAGGATATACAAAATTGCAAATTACTTCAAGAAACTAAAGGAAAAGTACAAGGGATTAATTTCAGAGGCCTCGATTACCGTTAATACCCAGATCCTTCATTTCCAGATACCAGGAGGTATGATGTCAAATCTTGTTTCACAGCTTAAAGATCAGAATGCTGAAAACAGGCTTGATGAAATTCTTCTAGAAGTCCCAAAGGTAAGGGCAGAGTTGGGTTACCCTCCTTTAGTAACCCCGTTGAGCCAGATTGTTGGAACTCAGGCTACCTTGAATGTTCTATCCGGTCAGAGATACAAACTCGTCCCAAATGAAGTAAAGAACTATGTGAGAGGCCTATATGGTAAACCTGCTGCACCTATTGACAAGAACATTGAGAAGATTATAATCGGTAACGAAAAAGTCTCTTATGAAAAATCACCTGAACTAAAGAATCCATCATACAATAAATTTAGGGAAGAAATTAAGGGAAAAATAAAAAAAGAAGAAGATGTGCTTACTTACGCATTGTTTCCTGAAATAGCACTGGCGTTCTTTGAAAAGAGGACAGAAAAGGTCAGTAAACCAAAGGTAGAACATCACGAAAAAGAAAATGTTGCCGCTAAAGATATTCCTGCAGCTCAGCCTTCAAAGCATCAACAAGAAACTAATGGTGGCACAGCTTTAAGAGCGCCTCTGCCCGGGGCAATCCTCAAGATAGTAGGGGAAACAGGCAAACCTGTAAAAAAGGATTCCGTTCTTTTCGTTATTTCTGCTATGAAAATGGAAAATGAAATAGTTTCTCCTGCCTCCGGTGTCTTGCAGAAGATCTATGTGAAAGAAGGGGACGTTGTTAAGACTGGAGATATCTTAGCAACTATAGCTTAAATTTTAAATTATATTTTTATAAAATCTTTAATCAGATTTATATAGTTGTTAATCCTATAAGAATAGATAATATGTCTGAAACACCTTTGAGGTCACCCATACCGGGCATTATACAAAGTATAGTTGTTAAAGAAGGGCAGAGTATAAAGTGTGGGGATACAGTTGTCTTCATAAACGTCATGAAAATGGAAAATCCAGTTGTGGCACATACTAATGGAACTATTAAGAAAATCCTTGTCAAAGAATGGGACGAGATACACTTTGGCGATCCGCTTTTAATTATAGAAGAAGAGTAAAATAAAAAAAATTAAATTAATTATTTTGTTCTTTTATTTCTTCAATTGCCTTTTTGATCATTTCTCTTAGTTGTTGAACATCTTCCTTTGCACTCTGGTGAAATTCTTTTAGGGCGTCACGGTCTGATTCATCTGATATTTTGGCTCTGCTTGAGGATATCTCGTCGATCTTTGCATTAATTTCTGAAACATCGGCCCCCTTCTCTTCTAGCCTTAAAGAAATCTGCTCAAGCTTCTCTAGTCTATTGTCAACAGCTTTTAGGTAAATGCCCTTCTTTGTAGTTGAAGTTTCAGCTCTAAGTTCTAATAAGTAATTCTTGTTTTCTTCAAGGGCGGCTTTTACTACATCCTTTTGCCCTTCAACTTCTTTTTCTTGTGTGATCTCTCTAAAGTATTTTATAACCTCTCTGCTTTCTTTGATTATGCTATAAAATTCATCTCTTTTTGTATTTACAGCGGCTATTTTTGCCTTTGAATCAAGATCGTTTAACTTGATCTTTAAACTTACTAACTCAGTTGTTGAAATACCTTTTTCATCATACAGTTTTATAATAGCATCCATTGCGATTACTGCCGTTTCTTTTCTCTGATGGTATGTCATATACCTTGCATAAAGAGCATCTTCCCCTAGATTCTGTATTTCCTCAGAAAGAATTACAGGAAATGTAGATATTGCAAGCAACGATATCACAATGATACCAATTGTTCTGTTTTTGGATATTTTTCCCATTGAACCACCTCTAAGAAAATCTTATAACTAGCTATAATAAAGGGATTCTGCAATTTACTGAACTTTGAATGTGATAGAACAAAGGTAGGTTAACCATATATGGAAATAGAGTATAGGGCCAGCAATAAGATAATTCTAAACATTATGGAGTGCATCATTAAAAAATCTACATCAACAAATAAGGCCCTAAAAACTCATATTATCCAATGCGCAAATCTGAAAGCCGAGATGGCCGATAAATATTTCGCAATATTAAAAGAGGCGGGATATATCGTGGAAAAGGAAGGAACTTGGGGTAAGAGAAAGGTTATCTATTATGAACTTACAGAGAAAGGTGTTGAGAGGTATAAGTGGTTCTTCCAGATAAATAAGGAATTGTATGGTGTTTAAATGACTGAAAATCTTACAGAGCTAATGTATAGCTTGATTGAGCATATGGAAAAGGAACGAAATAAGATATTGTTTGCTTCACTTTCGGCTTTAATTATGGTTCCTATAGGGCTTTTGTTTAACATAATATCCTTTTTGCTCATATCAAAAAATTATAGACTTGTCTTTCTTATTGCTAAGATATTTAATATAGACGGTCAGAGCTTCAGGTTGAGTTTTGTAATTGTTAATTTATTGATTACCTTAGTTCTTATTGTAATAGGTTTAAGAAATATCCAATTCATATCAAGCTGGGATAAAAAACTCAAAGAAATAAGAAATTTTGAGAAGGAAACTTACGATGAACTGTTAAAAGAGAGTGACGGCACTGACAAGTGAAATCAGGATTATACCTGTTTTAGGTATACCCCTAATTAAGGAAAAAGATAATCTCTCCAGAATTATTTCTGAAAGAATAAAACTTGAAGAGGGGGATATCGTAGTTATTTGTGAGACAGTCGTTTCTAAGGCACAAGGAAGAGTTGTTAACTTAAAAGACGTTATTCCCAGTAATAATGCAATCGAACTTTCCAAAAAAACTGGTAAAGACCCAAGGCTTGTCCAGCTTATTCTAGATGAATCAAAGGATGTATTAAAAGTTGGGGATACCGTGATTGTCGTTGAAACTAAGGATGGCAATATCTGTGCAAGTGCAGGGATTGATGTTTCAAATGTTTGTGGCAATGAATCAGTTGTTGGGCTCTTGCCCTTGGACCCTGATCTAGAAGCATCATCGATTAGAAACTCTCTAAAGGAATTAACCGGAGTGGATGTAGCAGTTATTATTTCAGATACCCAAGGAAGGCCTTTTAGAAGCGGCGCTATTGGAGTTGCGATAGGTGTGTCGGGCATGCGCCCCTTGTGGAAACGGGCTGGAGAAAAGGACCTCTATGGTTATGAGCTAAAATCTTCAGTTATAGCAACGGCCGATGAAGCCGCATCGGCAGCCTCTCTATTAATGGGTCAGGCCGATGAGGGTATTCCAGTAGTTATAATCAGAGGTGCAAGATATCTAAAGGGAGAAGGTTCTTCAAAAGAATTATTGAGAGAAAAAGAGAAGGACCTATTCAGATCTAAGTGAACTATAGATAAATTTTAATTGGACCTTTTGTTACTTGACCGTGTGGAAAATCTATCTTAATCCAATTTCCATCAGCAGTTATTTTATAACCTTTAGGGAACGTAATATACTTCATCCCCGCCACTCCTTGGGAAACTTCAGTCTTTATCATAAGCCCATCTATATTTCTTTCTAGATAACTCGTTATTCTTGGATCAATTTCTTTCACAATGAATACTTCCCCTTCATTAATTACCGATAAAACAATAGCCATGCAAATTCGTAGAGTTTCAAATATAAAAGATTTTGCTAAACTTTAGCCTTTCCTTCTTTTTGGGGATATCAGAACTGAGATACCAAATATTGCAGAACAGACTATGGCTATAGAGGAGCCAGTTGGCAAATCAAATGCAAATGAAATCAAGATCCCTAAAAGACATGAAAATACACCTACGATTGGGGAGAGAATTATGATTTTTTTCATGTCATATGAGAATTGGTAAACTGAAGAAGTTGGATTTACCATCAATGCGAATACTAAAAGACCCCCAACAAGCTTTAAAGAAAATGCAACAGTTACACTTGTTAAAAAAAGAATTAGGTAATAAAATGGTTTATCGTTTATACCTGAAGCCCTTGCTAATTTTCTATCGAAAAGGATTGCATTGATTTCCTTAAAGAACATCATTACAAATAATATCGCTATTACAGATATTATTAATAAATAAATGATATCGGCAGTCGTCATTCCTAAGACACTTCCCCAAAGTATTCTAAGGGCGGTACTTGACATTGCAGTGTCTGGCGATAAATTTAAGAATAGTAGTCCTAGGGCCATAGACAAAGAGAATATTACCCCTATGACAACATCAGTTTTTAATTTGGCTTTATCCGCCAATGGGCCCAAAGCAAGTGAAACAAATACAGAAAAAAGCAGAGCAAATATCAAGGGATCATTTTTTAAAAAAATACCAAGGGCCGCACCTGCAAAAGCTGCGTGGGACATTGCAAATCCCAGCGATGAAAGATTCATCCTTACAACAAAAGTTCCCATTAAAGAGCATGTGTATCCAGTTAAAACAGCACCCAAGATTGCAAAAATAAGGATTTTTGTAAAAAAAATTTCTAACATGCAATTCCCTTATATCCCATCTCAAGAAGCTCAGGTTTTAAAATATCCTCTTTTTTACCATCGGCAACAATCTTTCCCGAGTCCATGACAATGACTCTGTTGCATACTTTTGGTATTGAAGCTATATCGTGAATCACGATCACAAAGGTCATATTTTTAGTTTTATGCAAATGTGTTAGTTTTTCAGAAACTTCTCTTCTGGCCTCAAAATCAAGATTTGAGAACGGTTCATCCATCAATATTATCTCAGGTTCCTTTGCGAGGGATCTTGCTATCATGACCTTTTGTGCTTGTCCACCAGATAATTTCCCAATTGGCCTATTAGAGAGTTCGGAGATACCAAGATACTCCATCATTTTTTTGGCAACTGTTTTGTCATTTTTCGTTATTGGTTTTAATAGACCTATTTTACCATATCTCCCCATCAAAACAACATCTGAAACCAAAAAAGGAGTAAGATCATCAATAGAATACTCTTGGGGTACATATCCAACTAGTTTTCTGATATTGCTACCATTGCCGTTCAACTGTTTTCCTAAAACCTTTACTTCTCCCCGCTTTGATTCAAGGAGCCCCATTATAGTTTCAAGAAGTGTAGTTTTCCCCGCGCCATTAGGGCCGATAACGGCTATGAATTCACCTTTATCAACGTGTAAAGTAATATTCTTTAGAGAAGGAATCTTTTCTCCTTCGTAAATTGTATCAACTTGATTTAGTTCTATTGCTTTACCCATTTCTCAACCTCAAAGAGTTCAGAGTAATCTTTTTTCATAATCTGCTCAGCAAGCATTTCTAAATCTCCATGTTCTACCTGACTTCGTATTTTTTCTATTATACCCTCTTTTGGTATTAAAACTATGCCTTCTTTATCCTTGTAGAATAAGACCTTGATTGGTAATCCATCTGATACCCTAAGATTAGCCTTCCCAGTTGTTGCTCCTGATGTGAACTGTATTCCATCAATTGTGCAGGATAAAGGAGGCTTTAGAGGCATTGTTATCTCTGCTGAGATTTCAAATGGAGAGCTACTTAAAGTTTTTTTTGCATATAATCCCATTTTAGCACCAAGTACTAGATATGGCCCAAGATGACCGTGAAATTCAGCTAATCTTTTACATAGTTCTTCTGAAGACATATTGTCAAAGTCCATAGTTCTTACTTTCATTTTCTCACCATAGCACTAATGTTGATTTCGTAACACTACTTATAAGAGTTATGCTAAGTAAAGGTAATCTACATTAATAATAAGAAAAAACTTTAAATTTAGATATTAAATTATGGATTGATATTATGGGTCCACTTGAAAATATAGTTCGTACTATAGAAGAGCTAATATTGACTATAGAAAATAATGGCAATTACAAAGAAAAGCAAATTGAATTCACAAATGCAATTGAAAATGCA
>LNGD01000025.1 GCA_001587675.1 Candidatus Methanofastidiosum methylothiophilum | reverse complement strand
GACGATATCTGGCTGCAATTTTTATTATTTTTTCTCTTAATTTCTTTATACCTAGATTTATGCCCGGAGATCCTGTTACGAACTTATTAGGGGAGGATGTGATCATAACAGAAGAGGCATTACATGAACTTAAAGCAAAGATGGGGCTAGATAAACCATTGTACTTTCAGTATTTAGATTATTGGAATAACGTTTTTCATTTTGATTTTGGTTATTCATATCATTTTAAAGGGACTGTAACATCAATTTTATTGTCAAGAATAAAATGGACCCTTTTATTATTAATACCGTCAATTTTTCTCAGTGCAATATTTGGGTCTTTATTTGGATCGCTTTCAGGATGGAAATCCTCTAAAGTATCTTCTAAATCGCTAACCTTAATTGAATTGGCCTTTTATTCGACACCTACTTTTTTCTTGTCTCTTCTCACATTATACATATTCTCATTCAAACTTGGCCTTTTTCCTATTAAAGGGTTTTACAATAGCGGCGGAATACTTGACATACTACATCATTTTTTCTTACCCGTATGTATAATGACCTTATTCTTAACCTCTAGAAACTATATGATAATGAGGGGAAGTGTAATACAGGAGAAATCAAAATTATATGTTGTCTATGCCAAAGCCAAAGGACTTTCAGAAAATCAAGTTCTATTTAGACATATTTTCAAAAATGCTTCATTGCCTCTTTTAACACTTCTAGCACTTGATTTTGGATTTATCTTGAGCGGGGCTTTATTTATTGAAATAATATTCTCTATGAATGGAATGGGTAATCTAATATATGAGGCTATTCTTTCAAGGGACTATCCTATACTCTATGGCTCTTTCATGATTATTAGTATAATGGTAATCTTTGCGAATGCGTTCGTTGACATTATTTATAGTTTAATCGACCCAAGAATAGGTGATAGATAGTGACGCATCATCTTGAGGAAATGAAGAAGTATGTAATAGAGAAAACAAACCTAAATTTTGTCGGTATTTCATTATTCTTAGTATTTTTAATATTGTCACTCTTTGCAGAATTTATATCCCCTTATAGTCCCTGGGATCGATTTGAGCCTTATTCCTCACCTAGTGCTACGCATATACTCGGGACAAATGACATTGGAAATGATATTTTGTCAGAACTTATATATGGTACAAGAGTTAGTTTGATAGTCGGCTTTGGAGCATCTATGATAGCTACACTACTTGGAATTATAATTGGACTTTTATCGGGTTACTATAGAGGCTTAACGGATGAAATACTAATGGCAATTACAGATATTTTTCTAATGATTCCAAGAATACCTTTAATAATAATCTTAGCCGCTTTATTGCGCCCAAGCTTTTGGATTATAATGCTTTTAATAGGATTTTTATGGTGGCCTACCACAGCAAGAGTTGTAAGGTCATCTACTTTACAACTTAGAGATGCATCGTTTGTTTTAAGTTCAAAATCAATAGGTTTTAGTGACAATAAAATCTTACTCTCAGATATACTTCCAAATATTGTTTATGTGATTATCCCAAAATTCATGCTTACTATAGCATCTGCGATGTTCTCAGAAGCATCGATTTCTTTCCTTGGATTGGGAGACCCTTCAATGAAAAGCTGGGGCATGATGTTAAACTTTGCTTTTATGAAAGGAGGATTAATTAATGAAATGTGGTGGTGGTATCTTCCACCAGGATTTTGCATTGTTGCCGTTGTCTTTTCACTGATGCTAATAGGTTTCTCCCTAGAAGAAAAAGAAAATATTGTAATGGGGCTTGAGTGATTAAATGAAGATTCTTGATATTTGTGACTTAAGCGTGACATTTTCTACACCAGTTGGTGACGTATTTGCCGTTAACAATACTTCATTTTCTCTCAATGAAAACGAAACCCTTGCATTAGTTGGAGAAACTGGATGTGGAAAATCTGTAATAGCAAATTCAATAATTAGATTACTCCCTCAAAATGCAAAAGTAACTGGAAGTATCCTATTCAAAGGTATCGATTTATTAAAAGTATCGGAGTCTGAATTAGAAAAAATAAGACAACAGGAGATTTCCATAATCTTTCAGAATCCCTCTTTATCTTTAAATCCTCTTTATACAGTTGGAAGTCAGATTATTGAGCCATTGATAATTCATAAAAAAATGAGCAAACAGAACTCAATTGATAAAGCTATCCAGCTTCTTAAAACAATGGGGTTCTCAAATCCTTCAAAAGCCTATGGCATGTATCCTTATCAATTATCTGGTGGGATGAATCAGAGGATCCTTCTTTCCATTGCTATGACATTGAATCCCTCAATTATAATTGCAGATGAACCAACAAAGGGTTTGGACAATGAGTTAGTTAGGGACATAATTGATGAGTTTAATACTGTAAAAAGAGTTAATAATTCTTCTATAATTTTGATAACACATGATCTTTCAGTTGCAAGAGAATTGTCGGATAGAATTGCTATAATGTATTCTGGAGAAATAATTGAGATTGGAGAAACGAAAAAATTTTTCAAAAAACCTCTTCATCCTTACTCTCAAGCGTTGCTAAACAGTTTACCTGAAAGGGGATTTATTGCCCCAAATGGGACTTCTCCCTCAATGATTAATGTTCCAAGAGGGTGCAAATTTCATCCAAGATGTCCTTACAAAAAGCAAGAGTGCTCTAAAAAAATTCCTTTGTTTTATTCCTATGATGATAGAAGCGTGAGGTGTTATCTATTTCAGTAATAGTTGATCATATATCAAAATCATATGGATATGGCATATTCAATAAAAAATATGAATGCATCTTGAATGACCTATGCCTTAAATTAGACAGAGGAAAAACTATTGGACTTTTAGGGCCTTCAGGTGTAGGAAAAACTACTCTTGCAAAAATAATGATGGGACTTGAAACGCCTACATCAGGTAAAATCTTTATCAATAATATTGATATTTGGGATTCAAAAAAAGAAGAAAGGTCTAAAGCTCTAAAGAAAATACAAATGTTATTCCAAGATACCCAAGGCTCTTTAAATCCCAAAAAGACAATAGCAAAATCTCTTTATGAAACTGCAATTTTAGTTGGAGTTAAAATTTCTGACATTGATTCTAAAATCCTCGAATTGCTCGATATTGTAGGTCTTTCCCCAGATATTTTATGTAGGTATCCACATCAGATTTCAGGGGGCCAAAATCAAAGAGTGGCATTGGCTAGAATACTATTGTTAAATCCTGAATATATAATTCTAGATGAGCCAACTTCTGCCCTTGATATTGCTGTCCAAGCACAAATTATTCAACTTTTACGTAATCTACAGATAAAAAGAAATTTAGGTTATTTATTGATCTCACATAATATCCCTTTAATAGAATTTATGGCTAGTCATATAATATATCTTGATAAGGGCTCAGTTGTATTCAGTGGGAGCACAAATAAATTTAGAGAATTTTACTTAAACAAAGAAAAATAGAATATTTTTAAATAAATTTAAGGCCTTGGTTTTCCAGATGTTTTGTTGTATTCCATCCAAGCGTTAGCAAGTTTCATTCCAGTTTCCAATAGGTCACTTAAATCATCATTAGCAACATTTGATTTTCTATAAGAAGTTTGTGGACCTGCTCCTAAAAGTTCACTTAGAATGTCGTTGGATTGATAACTATTTGAATTTCCAGAATACATATCCAGTACATTGTTAAGTATTTCACTTAAAACATCTTCTGATATATTAGCCCTAGATCTTTTGGAGGGCATTTCTAATCCTGCATTTAATAGTTCTGTTAAAATATCGTCATTTGATTGACTAGCTCCAAATTTCTGAATTGCCATTTGTATGCCTATTTTTATCAATTGGCTCAATATGGTGTTCTTTAATGTTTTCGATTGGATTTCATCTTTATCCTGGGCATAAGAAACTGTGTTTGATATAGCGTTTTTAATCATAGCTTGTATTCTTGGATCCTCCAATAAACCTGCATTAGATGCAGCTCTCATGATTGATGCCAAAAGCTTTTCTTCGTTAAATTCTTCTCTTTTCCCGTTGCTTCTAATAACGTATGTCATACATTACATATTTATCTTTATATATTTAAGATTACCTAGCTAATAAAGTGCTAAAAAAAGAAAATATAATAATTAAGTAAGATTTTATGGTCTTGGTTTAGAATAAGCTCTCCAAGCATTAGATATTTGTCCTCCCTGATTATCTAGCTCTTCTAGGATCATTTCAGCAAGTGTTTGAGATTTAACTGACCTTTGTCCTCTTGCATATGCAATAGCATTGGCCGCCACCATTTGGATGATTGCAGATACCCATCTTTTATCAAGAAGCCCAGCTTCTCTTGCAGCTGCCATAATCGAGCTCTTTAGCTTTTCTTCATCGAATCTTTCTATCCTTCCATCCCTCTTTATTATGTATGTCATACGCCCTTATTATACGCATTAAAATATTTAAATTTTGCTGAAGGGCTTCTCTCTTTTATGATTTAATTATTTTTTTGCTGTTAATAGATATCTATTTATATTATTTTTATAGTTTTGTGTATTTAATAAGATTTTTTAGAGTTTATTTTAAATTATTTGCGAAATTTCCAAAAATAATAAAAAGATTTATAAATAATTATTTTTTCCAATTATGGTAAGGAGGTTTTAAATGGAAAAAGTAAAATTTAAAGAAAATATAAAGAAATTAACTAGTTCTAGAAAAAGAATTGCAGTAACGTCTTTAGTTAGCATAGCATTGATACTTGCAATTTTTGCATCGCCATTGTTCGCTGTTTTGCCCCCTCAGTATCTGTATGGAAGCATTACTGTAACATCAAACCCTAACGGTGCAACTATAGCTTTACAAACTCCTGATGGGATGTACGTTGGCCCTATGCAATCTACGCCATACACCTTTACTAACATTACACCTGGCTGGTCTACTGTGACGTTATCAATGGGCGGATATCAGGATTGGACCACTCAAGTATATGTAAGGGCTGGGGAGAACGAATATGTTTATGGAAGTCTAACACCCACATATAATCCCAATGCTACAGGTTCAATAACTGTAACTTCACAACCAACAGGTGCAATAATTCAATTAATAACACCCGCGGGATTATACGTTGGACCATCACTTAAAACTCCTTATACCTACACAAACGTTCCAGTTGGGATAAGCTCTGTCACAATTTCAATGAACGGATATCACGATTGGTCTTCAAATATTAAAGTAACACCTGGTCAAAACGCTGTTGTAAATGCGATATTAACCCCAATTGAAACAAAAGGAGCAATATATATCACATCTTCTCCCTCTGGCGCCAACATAGGTCTTGATGGGCAGTGGTGGGGAACCTTTAGGACAACACCTGATACTATTACTGACCTAACTCCTGGACATCACGTTGTTCAAATTGCAATGGACGGTTACCAGACTTGGTCAACTACAATTGACGTGGACGCAGGAGAGACAACGTATGTGCAAGCTACTTTGATACCTGAAGATCTTCATGGATCACTTAGTATATATTCTGATCCATTGGGTGCAACTGTAAGCATACAAACAGCAAATGGAATGTATGTTGGTGAAACAATAAGGACTCCTTACTTATTAGACAGAATAGAAACTGGTTACTGCACTCTTACCTTCTATAAGGATGGATATGAGTCATTGACAAAGAGAGTCTTTGTAAAAGCAGATGGCGTAACATACGTTGATGCAACATTAAAACCTATTCTATTTAAATAAAATATTTTTTTATTTTATCAATTTATTAAAAAAGTTTGAGTAGTCCCTCAAATCTTATCGATTCTCATCGGGACTATGGGGAGGCATAGATGGCTAGTCCTTAAGCCTATACCTATATTATGATTTAATTATTATAGATCTCTCCACCATGCTTTTTGTGTGCAATTAAAACATGTGGATGTTTTTTCATTCCAGCAATCATCGCAGCATATATCGCCGCAAATTAAGCAGGTATGTGTATGCGTTGTATCACCACATTTATTGCATTCCTTCTCTTCAGATACATAAATCCATTTGCCCATTGAGGTCATTTAATCCACTCCTTTATGTCCAAATAGACTAAGCTTTACATAAGTATAAGTATTTGTAAAAAAATATGTAAAACATGTAAAAATTATGGCGAAAAAACTTCCCGTCCCTTTTGTGTTAATTCTACAACTTTGTTTCTTCCTTTTATTGAGACAATCAAATATTGAGAAGATGCCAGATAATTCAATCGTTTACCAATAGTTGGCCGTGTAATTTTTATTTCTTTCCCAATGTCTGAGAAAGTAGGTTTTGTTCCAGTTAAATTCTTATCATAGATGAATTGAAGTATTTGGATCATGTTTTCTGGAAGAACTTCCTTTTTTAGGGGAAATATGTCATTTGTTTCCTTTTCTATAAGTTTTATTTCTTTTTCACTTAATAAATCCGGGTCTGCAGATATAATTACTGTTATTCCCTTAAGATATGATATCTCTCTTAAATGATGGACAAATGATAAAAAAATATTAAAATTATTTTTAGCCATAAGATAATCTATTCTATCTATTAAAACAAAGCTTTTTCTGGGTATTTTCTCTAGATAATCTTCTATCTCATTAAATTTGGGAGGGAGTGAACCATTTCTCGCCTTTTCAGATATCCATACATACTTAAAATTTCCTTTTATTATCTTTGTATATTCTTCCTCGCTTGACCTTGTCAAGATATAGCCCGAATATCCCACTTTTAAAAGATCATTAAACGCCTCAATAGAAATTAATCTTTTTGATTCTTTTACAAGGTATACCTTTCCAGTCTCTAGATTAAATTTCATTAACTGGCGCTTCATTTTTTCTTCTGTAAGTTTTCTTTCTGTAATGTCTCTTGCGATGCTTAAAACAACAGTTTTTTTCTTTAGTTTAATAATCTTGGCACTGACTTCAATCGAGATCATTTTTGAATCCTTTGTCATAACTTCAGTTTCAAAACAGTAGTTATTCATTTTTTTAAGTTCTTCAAACATTTCTTCGATTATTTCCACATATTCTTTAGGATGAATATCTTTAGGAGACATCTTAAGAAGATCAGACCGTTCATATCCCAAAAGAGAGCATGCAATTTGATTTGCTTCAATAAATTTTCCGTCTAGTTCATGAATAAATATAGCATCACTGGCACTATTGAAAAGAGTTCTAAATTTCTGCTCGCTTTCTAAAAGAGCTTGTTCTGAATATTTTCTCTCAATGACATGACCTATCCTTTCAGCTATAGCCATAATCAATTTAATCTCGGCAGTAAGGAAAGGGCCTTCTTCAAGGTCTGGTCTTTTTTCGAGATAAAATACTTCAAGTGTGCCAACTCGTTCGTTATATAGATTTATCGGCGCTTCTAACTTCCATTCTGTTTCAGTAAAATTAATTGTTTTAAACTCTTGACCATCAAATTTAATCCTAGAGCATGCTATCTCTGGATATTTCCATCCAAGGGGTATTTTCTCAACAACTTTCTGGAATAACTGGTCAAGAGTTATGTTAGGAATTTCATTAACTTTTGCTATATCATAAAGACAATTTAATTCTTTTACCCTCTCTTTTAGATGATCAAGCAGAACATCTTTTTCTTCTTCAACTTCCTCTAATCTATTTTTTATTTTTTCAAGTTGGACTATCTTCTGATCTTTCATCTTGATTTCTTCAATAAGCTTTTCTTTTGATATGTCTAAGTGTCCTATCAATTGATCACACCGTCTTCAATGGCCGAAAATTATTTTTATCTAATCACTTATGTTTAATATATGCCAAGAGATTTAAAAGGTTTTTATACTTGAACAATTTTCATATAAAGAAAAAAAATTAATAAAATACTAATTCATATTCATTTCTGCTGTAGTTTATTAAACTTGGATGGCCGTAAGACTCTCCTCTAAGTTGAAAACCTTCAACTTTTGCAAAAGTATCTAAACCATTGTGTTTACTGCATGTTTCACATATACAATCTATAATGCCGCTATTTTTTATTTCATTATACAAAAATCGATATGGGCTATTTGAATTTAAAATATCCTTTATGCAATGAGTCGCTTCTCCCTCGATTATAAGTTTTACTTCTTCTCCTTTATGGACTTTTTCTAAAGCAGTTTCTAAAGCATCAACAAAATTATTAATTTCTCCTGAATAGGCAACTATCGCTATCTTATTCATGTTCTCACCCCTACTCTTCAAATATGTTCTATTATATATATTTTTTGGTATAAAAATAACTATCAAGAATATATATTAATGTCTGATCAATCCGTAAATACAATAATCCTAGGCCAATTAATATTTATAGACTTATATTAATATTTCAGGGGATTTAAATAGAAAACCATTATTATTATGATAAAACCAATCCTAAAGATATAGAAGAAGCGATTAATACCGCTGCTAAGTTCATTAAAGAAGGGATTGAATTTCAATTCTTAGAATTTCAATTAAATGGAAAAAATAAGATTGTTACTTATTGTGAGATTACCGCTATCGAAGACTGATTACTCTAGCAACAATAAGCAAAAGCTTGTGAAGCACATATCTTCATTTGGAACTACTTTGAGTTCATAACCTGCATTTTTAGCAGTCTGATATACATCTATGCCGGCACTTTCCATTGAAGGTCTAGCTATTCTAATATTAACACATTTTTTCCTGTCAAACATTGTTCCCTTTTCAAGCGCTTCTGCAGGACAAACATCACATAATTTGCAAGAGCCAGCGGTATAAGCAAATGCTTTGTAAAGACCATTCAAAAAAGCTTCCCGTTCAAGGTCGGACATTATATTTTGTATTTCTTTCCACTGCATTCTGTTAGTTAAATCTTTGAACTGGACGAGTAAGGCAGTATTGTATCCTTTTAGTCTTTTCTTTGTCTCTTTAACTGGCTGAACATAAGGAGGGCATGTGAAACGCTTTGCATAAAGCCTACAGCCAAATTCACACTTTTGCCTAACCCATTCATTAACAGAAATATCTTGAATAGGAATTATCTTTGCCGATGTGGCACCTTTACCAATTGCCATCTGGAATAATCTGTTGTATATTTCTTTCAAGTTATCACTTTTATTAATATAAAATCAAGATTTATATAACTTCCCACTTTTAATTTCTAGTTTTTCTTGTCGTTTTAATAATCCACATACAGATTCTAATTATATTTTCACTAACCGAAAATGTCTTTTCAATGATTTGCAAATCGTGTCACTATATTTTTAGACAAGTTTTTATATAACTCCTTGACGGTCTTCGAATGGAAAGTAGGGCCTTATACTTGAATCTTTGAAAATAGTTCTGACCATCGAAGACTTTCTTAATGATTCTCAAGTAATTCAAATTTTTTGAATATATGTACTCAATTATTTTGGTTGATTAAATACTCATGATTGATTTTTTTAAAATACTCTAAATATATTATTTTATACTAATATATATTTGTTAAAGCAACTCAAATTGAATATGCACATATTAAGTGAGATTATTAAAATAGCATTAATTATAAAAATAAGAAGGATTATTCCCTAGTGGTGATTGTATGGAAATGCCAGATAATGTGATTGAAATTATTCAAAAACAACATCTAGCCTTTGTTTCAACTTCAGCGTCAAACGGAGTTCCAAATGTATCTCCAAAAGGTAGCATATCGGTAATTGATAAGAGTAAACTTGTCTTTGCGGAAATTGCCTCTCCCCGTACAATAGCTAATCTAAAATCTAATCCCAATGTGGCGCTTTATGTTCTCGATAGAGAGAATAATAAAGGTGTCCAGATAAAAGGTAAGGCCACTATTATGAACTCTGGTCCAATATTTGAGAATGTGTCAAAGGCCCTAAAAGAAAAAATGCCACATCTACCCCCGGCAAATTACGCAGTTTTAATTGACGTAACCGAAGTATTCCCTTATAAAATGTAATTAAATTTTTTTATTTTTAATTGTAGAAATATATAAATAAGCTGTTCTTTTAGGAGTATCATGGAGATTATATTTGAGCGCATGGGCGAAGATCACAGAAAGGAAGTAATAGATATTTTTAACTATTATATTGAAAATGGATTTGCCGCATATCCTGATAAAAAACTACCTTATGAATTTTATGACATGTTTCTTATAATTACAAAGGATTACCCTGCAGTTGTAATTAAATCCGATAAAGATGAGGTAATAGGATTTGGATTTATCCATTCTTACAGTCCCTTTTCGGTGTTTAAAGAAGCTGCAGAAATATCTTATTTTATTAAAGAGGAGTCAACAGGACAAGGAATTGGTAAAAAGACTTTAGATTATATAGAATCTGAAGCGAAAAAACTTAACATTTCCACCATATTAGCCAGCATCTCTTCACTAAACGAAGGAAGCATAAATTTCCACACTAAGAATGGATTTAAAGAATGTGGAAGATTTCTAAAAATAGGAAAAAAATTTGACAGATACTTTGACGTAGTTTGGATGCAAAAAACGCTTTAATTTCTCTTAAGCTTATAAATTGTGAGATTTAGACTAGTATGATGAAATGTCCTAGATGCGGTCATGAATCTTCCTCAAATTTTTGTTCAAATTGTGGCTTATATCAGTTAGAGTTTGATAGCATATCATGTCCAATATGTGGAGCAGAAAATAATAGAGGTTCTACTAATTGTGTTAGATGCGGGATCCCTCTTCTTAGATACAATGAATATTATTCTGAGAATTATCATGTGATTGGGGGGTATACTCAAAAAGATAAACCTGATGAATCTCGCAGAAGAATAGTCAAGGCAGTAGTATCATTAATGATTGGTACCATGCTTTTTCTAGCTATTTTTTATTTCCTTGGATTAGCCTATAATCCTACAAGCCAATTGCTTCCCAAACCACCTGAATCGTATAATGCCGTGATAACGACCGATATATCAAATACAGGTGGGGATATATTTGAAACTCAGATATGGATGGCGCTCCCTGTTGACTGCGACACACAGCGAAATGTTTCAATTAAAAGCATAACTCCTGAGCCGGACCTTATTACATATGATCCTGATGCATGCACAAGAATATGCTACTGGAAATTTGATCAGAAAATTCCTATAGATTCGACTATAACAATAGTCCAGAATGTTTCATTTACGGCATATCCTTTTACAGAATCAATTGATATGAATAAAATAGAATCATATGACTCTAATTCAGAAATTTATAAAGAATACACAAAACCTAGTGATAAGATTGAATCAGATGACCCTGAAATATCAAAACTTGCAAAGGAGATAGTTGGAAATGAAACTAATCCCTACAAAAAAGCCGGGCTTATCTATGACTTTGTTACTAGACACATAACTTATGAAATACAGGACCATGAGCTTGGGGCAAAATATGCATATCACAATGGCAAGGGTGACTGTACGGAATTTGCAACTCTTTTTGCAGCAATGTGTCGTTCAGAAGGAATTCCTGTAAGATTAGTTGAAGGATACCTCTGTGATTCTGATACTAGGGCAGGTCACATCTGGACTGAGTTTTACATTCCGCCTTATGGCTGGGTACCTGCTGATCCAACTGGAGATGACAAGACAAATGCTAGATTCTTCTTTGGCCGCCTTGGAACAAATGTGCTTATCCTTTCTAAAGGCAACGTAAGAATAGAGCCGGATTATCCGGGTGAAAGGCCATATGCATTCAGTTATCTGGCTTATTACAAGACAGTTGATTCTGGAAGACTAAACTTGAATACTAGTGCAGATATATCAAGAATTGACTAATCCTCATCTCTGATAAATTCACCTACTGGGCGCCCTGGATAGTTTATTATGGACATTATTTCTCTCATCGGCAATTCTTTCTGCCTTGTTGTATTTACCGGTCTACTGAGAATAGAGAGGCACTTTGCAGAATAATTAGGAACAAATATATTGGTGTCGTTAATTGCAATCATATTTATTATTTCTTTATTTGGATATACATACTGAGATATCATTTTTGGATTTGTCTTATCTTTAATGTCATATATGCTGACCTTCCCATCGCCGTTCAAACCTGTTGCCAGAAACATTAATTCGGCTTTGGTATCAACAACAACTCCTCCACCATTTGGGACTACTCCTGGAATTCCAAAGTCAGAAATAACGACCCTCATATTTGAAGGATTAGAAATGTCTACTATATGCATTTTATTTATGCTGTATTCTTGGACATATGCATAATTCCCATACACCCTTACTGGAACTATCATTGTCCCTACTTTTATGCTGTTGATAAGAACAGGTGCAGAAGGATTTGAGATATCATAGCACCTTAGTTCAGAAGTATCATACTTTGTTATGAAGACATATTTTCCTTCAAGGTCAACGCCACCTGCTGGGAAGCCAGTTTTGCTCAGTTGAGTTGGATTTGCCTTATTTGTTGTGTCTATAATCACAAGGCCATCCGATGCGTAAGTACCGGCCATAACTGCAATTGTCCCTTGGTCATTTATATCTAGATTAAACATCTGATTCCCAAAATCTCTTGAACCTGTAATTGTAATATTCTGATTATTCAGACTGGCGATGATTAAGTAACCTGTGTTAAGAGAGGCATATGCATATCCATTTCTTATCCTGACCGCATTTGGCCCGTTGTTGACTTGGACATGAGAGATATATCTAGGATTTTTTGGGTCCGAGATATTGTAGAGGAATATTGCTCCTGGATTTTCGTGCCAGTTCATTACTGCAAATTCTCCTTCAACATCTACATATTTGGGTTTCCCGTAGTTTTGAGTAATCGTATTTTTTCCAACTTCTTCTATAGTAAAAGTGAAATTTTCATTTGCTGAGCTTACTGATGGAATTCCAGTCCAAAATGCACATATTAAAAAAATAATAAACGGCAAAGTAACTAACTTACCCATATTAACACCTCAAAGTCAAATGTATAATTTCAAAATTTTGTTTATTTTTAAAGTTTATGCAAAATACTCTTAAGTAATAATATTACAAATACTTCTTCAAAAAAACTCTTGTGTCTTCAGTATCCATCCATCCTTGATCAAGCTGCTTTATTATATCTTCAATCCTTTGAACCTGCCTTAGAACTCTTTCAACGATTTCTTTATTCTCAATCCCAACCTGGACAAATCCGCTAAGTATGGCAAGAGGATTTCTTATATGATCAACAAGATGTGCAAAATATTCAAGATTTTGATCGAGTTGTTTTTGTGACTTTTTACGTTGAGTGATGTCAGTAATTACCTCTATCATACCTTGGCTATAATCCGAAGGGTCAATGGGGCTAATCCTAATATGGCAGTTTATTAATTCGTCATTACTTCTTTTCCATACCGTTTCAATTTCTCTATAATCTTCATTGGCCCATTTATCGTATAATATGCTCCCTACTTTTTCATACTCTTCTTCGTTTGGATACAAGAATCTAAGATTTTTATTACTCAATTCCTGAAGGGTGTAGCCCGTCATTTCAAGCATACTTTGATTACACCATATTATTTGTCTATTTTTAACTAGTTTTATACCTACAGGGGCGGCCGTAATAATACTCCTTAATGTTCTTTCACTCTCCACTATTCTATGCTCTGCATCTTTAAACTCACTAATATCTCTAATAGCTTCAATAGCCCCTACAATATTACCATTTTGATCAAGTAGGGGCGAGGCTATCGCCCAAACATAAGCTCCAACATTATTATGGAGAGCAGGAGTAAAAACTTCCACATATAATGATCTACCTCTTTTTTTAACAAAATTGTATTTTGACCTTATCTCTTCATTATCATTAAATAGTAAATCTACAAGATGAGGTCTTCTTTCGCCGTAAAAGGGCACAGCAGTATATTCATTATCTTTACCTATAATATTTTCTTTATTAACCCCTGTCATTTCTTCCATTGCTCTGTTCCATGCTATGACTTTTTTATTATTATCAATGATAAATGTAGCATCAGGCAAAAACTCAACTATGTCTTCAAGCTGTTTATTTGCAATATTTAACGTCTCTTCGACCTTCTTACGTTCCGTTATGTCCATTACTGATGTTATATACCCTTTATCGGGTTCTTTTTTATCTAGAAGGCTCATTTTTTTGTGTATATCTATTATTACTCCGTCCTTTCTCTTCCATTTTGTGTCTAATTCTGCGATCTTACCCTCTGCAAATTTTTGGCTATACGAATATCCTGCTTCCTCGTAATCTTTATCTGATAAGTATAGAAATCTCGTATTTTTTCCAATAATCTCTTCTAAGGGGTAACCTGTAATTTGACTCATCATCTCGTTGCACCAGATAAAAGTCCTATTTTGAATCAGATTTATGCCAACTGGGCTTGCAGCAAATATCCCCCGAAGCATATTTTCACTCTCTTCTAATTTCTTCTTTATCGTATTTTTACTAGTAACGTCTTTAATAAAAAAGAGGTGCAACCCATCTCCTATATTTGTAAATGCTCTATATTCAACATTAATTTCTTTTCCGTCTTTTTTCTGTAGAATGTAATTTCCTTTTTGATTTCCTTTCTCTATGAATTCTTTCCATAAATCCTTTCCTTGTATGGCGTAATGCTTTGGGGTAAGATCTCCAATTTTCATAGTTAGTAGTTCTTCTTTAGTGTACCCAAAAAGATTGCACGCACTTACATTTGCATCAATATAATTTGATTCGGTATCTACCAAGAGAATGGCGTCAAATGTATTTTCAAAAATAGTTCTATATGTATCCAGAGAGAGTTTCAATGGTTTACTGTTTTCAGAATTTAGGGGGTTACTCATTTTAATACCTGATTAATTATTAAGTGCAGTCTCAGTTGATTTAATAATTGCAAGGTTGTGCGATAATTTAAAAGGATATTTATCCTGCTTGTATAAATCGCAAAAATAAAAGAGAGCTGTTATTGGTCTTAATTTTGAATTTAGGATAGAAATGGACCATAAAACTATATTTCAAATTGCCACACGGCACGGCCTTCTTCTTCGCTTACTGAAACTTTACTTTGTATGCCCTTCAATAAAAGCCCAAGCCAGAAATGGCAAGCACATATCCCAATGTCAACATCTGGGTGTTCCCACTTAATATGTTTATATCCAACAGGCATCGATATTGAAATTGTTTTTAGATCTGAAGAAACTTTGAAGCGCCAGTGCTGGCTATTGGCCCCTGATGGGGCTTTCCTAGAAAGGTCAAGAGCATATAGGAGTTCGGGAGTGAGTGATTCTGTTGACCCTTGAAGTAGTTCGCTTATTTCTTTTCTCTTGTAACTCATAAATGATCCAGTTACCCTGTCTGCTAATCTTAGGCCGTCCTTTTTCCAGTAACCAAGAGGAGATATGCAAATTGCACGTTCACCTTCAACTACTCCCTTTCCGTATCCCCATTTTGGATTATCTGAAGTATTATTCTCTCCAAGATGGGGCATAATTTTTTCTAACTCTTCAAGAGAGTAATGCCCATACCAGCAGGTTGAAATTCCCAAGTTAGTTGCATAGAGTATTGCCAGCTCTCCAATGAAACCTACTTTTGAAATGGACACAATATCGGTATTAGAAATAAACGCCATGTCATCAGGGGGTGAGTTAAAGGTGCTGTAAAGTTTTTTGTCAGAGTTGGCCTTGAAGAATCTTATTTTTATATTGTGAGTGAATGAGGCTTCCATATCAGCCATGAAAATTTTAAGTTTGTCCATACTGTCTTTATCAACTTCACGCATTTCAAAACTTCTTACAGATCGACGAACATTTATTGCAGATTCCCAATCGATTTTCTCAAGCATTTCTATCACGTAGTAGGAAAATGTCACTCAAATTTTCTTGTATACTTTACCCATTTTATTCCTTCGGGCGTTATATCTGAAATGTAATAATTTAAATATCCCTTGATCTCGCCTTTAACCTCTTTGCATACAATAATGTTTTTTCCTAGGTTGTAGTGGACGGCATTATTAACTTTGCCAATGTCCCATTTTAGAATACGGGACAGTTCTTGGCTATCTATGACGAAACTTCCTTCCTTTAATTTTTTAGCATACAGAAATTCCAATAATTCTTCTGCATCTTTTCCTATATCTATAACGTCTGTTATATTATCTCCTCGTAATTATTAGCAATCACTATAAATATTCATAACTTGCTTTTATTACTTGTGTTAGTTTGATGAAAAAAGTGCGGGGGAAGGGATTTGAACCCCTGGACCCCTGCGGGAATAGATCTTGAGTCTATCGCCTTTAGCC
>LNGD01000024.1 GCA_001587675.1 Candidatus Methanofastidiosum methylothiophilum | reverse complement strand
AATAGAGCGTCATTACGCCGTCATCAAGCGAGTCTTTAACTCTGGCCATGTTCTTGTTACAACTATTCCAAGGGTAAGAGTAAAGATGATGTTTGCCTGTTTCTGTTTTAACTTGTATCAACTCCAAACGCTTGCTAACTCTGCCTAGCGTCAGCTATCGACAAATTTTGGGAAATTACCCAAAATTTGAGTAAAAAGTACTTTTATATCAGAAGATTAGCTTAAGCTAGCCCAAAAACCTAATCAGCCGAAGGGCAAAAGAAAAAAAGTAAGGTTAATCATAAATCTCTATACTCTTTTTAGTTTCTTTAATTGATCCACCTGGCTCTCCTGCAACAAATATTTTTTTAATAGATGTATCTTGGGCCACATCTATATCCTGCTTTTTTGCTGTTTCTCCAAGATACCATGCATACGAGGGAGTAGTCCAGATAATTGTGGGCTGGAATTGAGTAATAATTTTTAGTAATCTCTCAGAGGGTAATGTCCCTGCATGGATTGAAAGTGCTCCGATTCTCTGTGCGCCCAAAACGCACGGCCCCCCAACAAAAAGAGACATATTAAGTGCATGGCAGTACCTGTCTTTAGGTCTCATACCAGATGAATAGAATTGCCTTGCCTCATAATCTATCCAGTCTTCAAAATCTTGAGCTGTAAATGGAGATGCAGTTGGCAAGCCGGTGGAGCCACTAGAAACTGAAATATATACAATTTCTTTTTGTGGAACTGAAGTTATCTGTCCTAAAGGAGGGAATGCTTCCTGGTCTTTTCGGATATCGTCTTTAATCATCAAAGGCAGTTTTTGGAGATCATCTAGGCTATTTATATCATCAGGTGAAACACCTGCGCTATTAAAAGTATCTCTATAAAAAAGGCTATTGTAATAAGCATGTTTTAATATATTTTTAAGATGTTTAAGTTGATAATTCTCAAGGTCCTGACGTTTCATTGTTTCTATTTCTTTGTTCCAGTAATGCATTGCACTTACACCATTTCCACAGTCTATGTATGTATTCTAAATAGGTATTATAGATTGCTTTTAACCTTTTCCACGATGATTATCTCACAAAAATTAATTTTCTAATAAATCCTCTGGCGGCTCTTCATCATCGTCCTCATCATCATATAGGTCAATGAATCCCACATCTTCAATTGTTTCATTTATCGTTTCAAGATTCTTGTTTAAAGTTTTGATTTCTTTTAAGATTTCAGTCATGAGCTTTAAAAGCATATATTCAGTTTCTTCTTTCATAATTTAACCTCCGAATTAACCAATTTATAGTCATTTTGAACCTAATCCTAGTGTAATTATTTTAAGACAATAAAAATCTTTTCTTGTAGTACCTATAAACCGAATATTTATTAGTTAATTAATACTATAATTATTGATGGATTCACAAAAGATACTGCTATACGGTCATGCGCGTGTTAATGGGATAACCTTTGGGTCCAAAGACTATGAAGTCCATGGAAGTATAGGTGATAGTGGGGAAATAGTAGTCAAGGCAACGAAAATAGAAAAAACAAAAAATCAAAACAGGATAGAGGAGATCATCAATAAAATCCCAGTTATTAGAGGAACATATCTGATCCTTAAGATGGGTGCAAAAATATGGAAAGAAGTAGGTCTATTAAAAACAATTGTAATATTTTCTGTTTCAATTCTATTAAGTTTCTCATTTGACTATATCCTCAAAGACTATATCACTCCTTCAGAAACAATCTCAGTCCAAATGTCACTTATCTATCAAATTCTTCTTGTAGACGGGATGTTTCTGGCACTAATAATCTTGTTGAAGCTATTTCTATTGATATCAATTGCAGCTGAATGCTCCAAATCACTTAATTTTATCAATAGAGGGCATTTAGCTGATATTGTAGAGTTATTTAGATTTCACGGTGCAGAGCATAAGACAGCAAATTTCTATGAAAGCAATAATGATCTTAGCAATATATCAGTCGAGGGTGTAAAAAAATATTCAACTGTCGCTGACAATTGTGGTAGCAGTTACTACTTCATATTTCTTGCAGTTGCAAATGTTTATTTTATTTTTGGATTTTCGATAAACGTTCCTTTACTTCCATTATTTCTTTTATGCCCCTTTATATATGGCATATCCTATGAACTTTTGCCATTATCTGAAAAGTTTAGGTTCATGGTATACCCGAGCCTAATTTTACAAAAATATGTAATCACAATAGAACCAAGCAAAAGACAGATTGAAGTTGGAATTGCGACAATAAAAAAACTAGTTGAGATTGAAGGCGGATAATAGTCTAATCCTCAATTATGAAAACATCTTCTATCTTATCTTTTTTCAGAGCTTTAGTGATCTTGTACGCGAGTTCTAGGGAAGGATTGTACCTCCCCTGCTCTAAAGAGTTTATAGTCTGCCTTGTGACCTCTACCATCTCTGCAAGCTCTTCTTGAGTAATCTTCTGTTCTTTTCTTAATTCCTTAATTTTTGTTTTCATAATCTCTTATTATAAATTAATACTTCCTTTCTAAGACCTTGTATGCGATTATATAGATGACCAGTATTGTGCATACTAGATAACTTATGAATAGAGAGTATCTGATCGTAATCGGACTTATCCCGTCAATGATTATTATAGCAAAGGAAACAAAGATAAATGCCATAAATGTTATAGTAGCAGCCTTATATCTTAACATCTCCATCCTTTCATCAATTATCTTTTCTCTTTTTTTGAAGTAATTTATTGATGTTACAAGTATCATGACAAAACCGATGTAGATAAGATAGTTCCCAACAGTCGATTGCCCAAAGAATTCATTTGAGCCAATATTATAAAGATTTAAGGTGATTCCTACCACCATTAAAATAGCTATGAAGGCAATTCTGTAAATCATGCCTTTTTTAGTTACAACTTTTTTACTTGTCATTTCTTACCTCTAGTTTTCTCTTTCAAGCTTATAGTTTGTAACAGACTTTATTATCACACCCACAGCCAAAGAACCCACTAAGAATGGATTTACATAGAATCTATCGTTCATGACATTGTACATAATATCTACGAAAATACCAAGAGTAAGTACTATCATCATTCCCCATGCTGCATTTCTTTCAGCTATGGCTTCATGCATTCTTTCCCTTTCATCTTTCTTTAACTTCCACATAACGTCAAAGACATCGACTAAAAGGAAGACCATCCATACCCCCGTTACCAAGAGCTTTGTTTCTACAGACTCGCCCGCAAGCTGGATTAATGCAATAAGAGCAGCCATCATAGCGGCAATATAAACTGCACCCTGCCATGTCTTTATTCCAAGTCCCCATCCACCGTACTTTCTTCTTGTGAACCATTCAGGTTTTGCTATTATCATTCTCAATACCTCCAATATGTAAAAAATATATTACATCTAATTTATAAAAGTTTCGATTTTGTCAAAAATATATTACATATTGAAACGAATAAAAGTTATTTATTATTTTTATAAATATAGTTTCCAGATAAAAGAGTATATTTTTGATATTTTGGACCAAGCAAAGTGAAATCTGTTAAGGATGATGCGTATTACCCAAAACTACATCCTACTAAATCTCTGTCTTTGAATTATTACTCAAAGGGACTTGTATTTCAATTGCTATCTGCTCTATTCGCTTTAGCATCTTTAAAAAAATGCCTTTATTAATCGCCCTTGCTATCTGGCCTTCACAGAATCTATCTGCGTTTAATAGAAAAGAGAAGATGTTTCTTATATCTAGAATGCCGAGTTCAGATGAATCGATTTCCCCTTTCAGAAGAGAAAAATATTTTCTGACGCATTTTTGATCGTATGGACTTACCAAGAACTTGTGTTCCTCAAGGCATGAAATAAAATCACTCACCTTTTCAGAATATATATAATATGGGAAATGAGAAGTTCCATTTTTGTTTTCTTCAGGAGGTATATAATCAAAGAACTTATTGTGTCTGTTCTCAAAGTAAGGGATGTATTCTATAATTCTTTTGAGCTGTTCCATCGTTGGGAGTACAGATTCGTCAGCCATTTGAATCATTTAAAATTTGAGAGAACAGTATTTAATATTTTGCATTATTTTTTAATATGAGTTGAGAATATTAAAGGATCCTTTAATCTGAATGCATCTTATTCTTAAAAAGGGAATATCTTACTTCACAAGGTATAAGCTTATTATAACAACGACTAGTCCCAAGAATCTTACCAAAGCATATATTAGGGTTATCTTCTTTCCTTTATATTTAGATAGCATCACTGAAACAAAGCGCTGAAACTTATCGTAATTAAATACCAAGTAAATCCCTTTATTAAAGTCAAAGAAAAAAGCACAGTTATTAAAATCGGGTAGGAGATATTAGTTGTGAACTCCATAAACCATGTGAAACAGACCAGTAAAAGTCCCAGGATTCTAGCAGGCAAAAATCCATATTGGCCTTTTCTTTGAATATGCATTTGCAATAAACTTGTTCTCATCTGAGGAATTATATGTATATCGGCTTTAACAGCGCCAGTAGCCCAAATATAAGGCCTAAAATTTGAAAGTAGTTCATTTTCTCTTCTAGTCTCTATTTACTTCTAACTGTTTTAAATTGTTATTAATTTTAGGCTTTGTATGTTTAGTCTAATTTATTCTGGCTTGATTTTTCCTTTTCATCACACAATAGGTCATAATCGCAGTTGTAGCACTCCTTTCCAGGTGTTGGTGAAAACTCCTCTTTCATAATGTTCTCTATTATTTCAAGGATCTCCTTCTTTACATTCTCTATGTCCTCTTCACTTGGCTCTATGACGATCTTCTTATTGTGCCTTAGATACCATAGCCCAACTTGCTTTGGTCTCTTACCAAAGAGCTCTCTTACTGCCATATCATATACTAAAAGCTGAAAGTCCTTCCTGAGGTCATTTTCTGATATAGTGCTCTTAGAGGTCTTATAGTCCCAGATAACGTAGTCGTTTCCGTCCCTATCTATCCTATCAATAAATCCAGTTATCGAGTAATCGCCTAACTTTATCGTGAAGTTCTTTTCCACCTCAACGATCTCTGTTTTCATATTTTCCTGCTCTTTTAGGAAAGTTTCCAATATCTCAACAGCATCCTCTCTAGCCTGCATCTCCGCTGTTTCATTTTCATAGCCGTCTCTCTCCCAGTAAGCATCAAGGTACTTCAAGGCTAGTTCGATATTTATCTTTTCCCCCTCCATAATCTTCTTTGAAAGAGACTCAATAACATCATGGATGGTTCCTCCCAAATCAAAGTAGGGTTTTGGAAGTCTTGGTATCCTGTAGATATAACTGTACTTGTAAATCCTTGGACATCTGTCATATGTATTAAACTGGGATGCAGAAAATGTGAGCTCTTCCTCTATTATTTTCTCTTTGATCATTTCCCCTTCTTCTATCTGCTTTAGTATCTCTTTGTAATCTGGCTCTTTAATGTCCTTTAAAATCGAAAGTGGTTCCCCACCCTTTATTTTCTCTAACACCATTAGCTTCGGGAGGATTTTACTGTAATCCATCCTGTGGAGGTCTGATACTATCTCTTGTACGTAGTTCTGCCTTATTAAACCCTTTATGGATTCCTCCTTTATTGAAATGGGGTCTTGTCTTGGTGAAATGAACTCAACATCAGGATTATTTTTATAATCAATTTCAGTTAAAAACTCACTTTCCTTTGAATCCCTTTTATTGTCCCCATACCTTTTTGCATATGTTATTATGAGATTCTTTTCTGCCCTTGTCATAGAAACATAGAACAGCCTCCTTTCTTCTTGGATGTGAAGCTCCCTCTCGCTAAACTCGCTCGCTGCACCGTTTAATAGCTCCTTTGGGATTTCAAACTTGTCGCTCCGATACTTTGTCGGGAGTTTCCCGCTCACTAGGTCAGGCACGATTACAACAGGGAACTCCTTGCCCTTTGCTGTGTGGATAGTCATTATCTGTATGACATTATTTTCTCCTTGGGTTTCAGTCTTAATCTCAAAGTTCGAGGCATACTCAATGAAATCCATAAAATCCTCTAGTTCACCCTCCATGTAAAGATTATAATAGTCAACTGTTAAGGTGTAGAACTGATTTAATAGGGAGATATTTCTCTTATTATTTAGGCTAACTTCATACTTATAGAAGTCTATCTCAAATAGTACCCTGTATACTAGCTCCGGTAGCTTTAAATTATTTTTTCCAGATACTATCTTCTCTAGTTTTTTCTTTATGTCATTGAACTTGTCCAGGTCGACCTCTATCTCAGTTAACCTTTCAAAAGTCTCGTATAGACTAAGTTTGTTCTTGTAGGCAAATCTAGAAAATCTTTTGATTTCAACTGGTTTAATAGACGCTTGCTTTCTTTGCAATACTCTTATTATCTCGATGTTTGAGTCAATTGGGTTTAGAGCAATCTTTAGAAATGAGATGACGTCTTTTATTAATGGCTCTCTAAAGAAGTCAGAGTTACCAATAAACTCGTATGGCATCTTATGCTTGTCAAAGAGGTCTATTATGGGCTGGGCATCTTTCTTTTTCCTGACAAGGATGGCGATGTCCTTGTAATCATATTTTTTCAGTAACTCTTGGATCTTGTTTAAAATGTAGTGGGCTTCCTCCTCATCATTTTGGAGTTCTGATACAATTACCCTTTCTCCTTCCTCGTTTTCTGTGAAGAGCTTCTTCACAAACCTTTCAGGCTTGTTTGATATGAGTCTGTTTGCAACGGCCAGTATCCTTTTGGTGCTGCGGTAGTTCTGTTCTAAAACTATTTCCTTATGATCGGGATAAATTTCCCTGAACTCAGAGATGTTTGTAAGGTATGCACCTCTAAACCGGTATATGCTCTGGTCATCATCGCCCACAACGGTAATGTTTCTATACTTTGCTGCGATTAAGTTTATGATCTGTAGCTGGATAAAGTTAGTATCCTGGAATTCATCGATTAGCACATACTTGAACCTCTCCTGGTACTTTTTTAGAATAGTTGGTCTTGTTTTAAACAGCTCATAGATTTTTGTCAGCATGTCCCCAAAATCTAAAAGATTATTTTTTGTCTTGTAATCTTCATAGAATTTGTAGGCCTTTAATATGTCCTTTAGGGTAAGTAATCTTTCCATCTCTTCTTCATCTAACACTTCGCTAGATTTCTTTTCGATATATCCCTCTAGCTTTTCAATAGTTACAAACTCGTCCTTAAACTTTGAGATGACCTTCCTTAACTCTTCGACAAGTGTTATAGGTTTAAATCCTATCTTTATAAATTCAAACTTAAAAGAATCTATGTTTTTTATAAACCAGACAAGCTGTGCTGTATCTTCTATTACTTTTAAAGGTGAGTTCAGCTTTAGCTCTAATATATTGTCTTCAATTATCTCTTTGCAGAAAGAGTGAAAGGTTGTTATAGTAAGCCCTTCTTTGGGACCGACAAGCTCATTTACCCTTGAGAGCATTTCAGCAGCGGCCTTATCTGTAAATGTGAGGGCAAGTATATTCTCCTCCGGAATGCCAGATGAAACAAGGTAAGCTATTTTTTTTGTTATGACCCCGGTCTTGCCACTCCCAGCACCAGCAATAATTAGTATTGGCCCTTGAATTGTTTCAACAGCCTTTTTTTGTTCTGGATTTAATTTAATCAGTAATTCAGATTTCAACTATAACACCGTCAGCTACTTTAGATTTGTTATTTTAATATTTAAATATATAGAAAAATAGGGCTGTGGGACATATTTATTTTAAGCACTAGTCTTTAACAATGATTACATAGGCTCGGTGGCCTAGGTACTTCTTCTGGGCGTCAACTTTGGCACTATTTCCATAAATAGTGTCTTTCGCTCATTGATCTGAAAAATTTTTTCGCTAAGATTAAGTGGAACATTCACAATTGCTTGTACTTTAAATGACATAAGCACAATCTATTTAACCTGAATGCAGGTTAGCTATATCTCCAGCCCAAAAATTTAGTAAAAATTCCTCTTTTCTTTCTCTCTTCTCTATTAATTGACTCTCTGACACCCTCACAAAGCCTTTTAAACATTTTTTAAGCACTATTAAATACTAAAAAGGAGTTATAATCATGAGAGAAAGAATACTTGTCACCTCAGCTCTTCCCTATGCAAATGGCCCTCTCCATGTAGGCCATATAGCGGGAGCTTACCTTCCAGCAGATACCTATGTCCGGTACAATAGGCTAGCTGGTGCGGATATAGTATATGTAGGTGGAACAGACGAACATGGAACGGCAATAGAGATAAAGGCCCTAAAGGATGGCGTTACGCCAAAGGAGCTTGTTGACTTTTACTATGAGGACATGAAGACTGATTTTAAAAATCTCGGCATATCCTATGATAACTTTTCAAGAACATCACTCCCTGTTCATCATAAAACCTCTCAAGACTTTTTCTTGAAGATCTTGAAAAACGGACACATTGAGAGAAAGACTGTTGTCCAAGCATTCTGCCCCAAGTGCAACATGTTCTTGGCGGATAGATATGTCGAGGGGACATGCCCAGCATGTGGTGCCCCAGATCAAAAAGGAAACCAGTGCGAAGTCTGCGGCAAAGTATTAGAGCCAATTGAGCTTGTCGACCCAAAGTGCATCACCTGCAGCACAACGCCAGAAGTAAAGGAAACATTCCAGTGGTTTATCAGGCTAAGCGACTTCCAGGACGAGCTAGAGGCCTGGATGAAGTCAAACAAGCACTGGAGACCAAATGTCGTTAACTTCTGCTTGAACTGGATTAAAGAAGGGCTGCAAGATAGAGCAATCACAAGGGATTTACAGTGGGGTATAAAGGTTCCACTAGAAGAAGGAAAGGATAAGGTTCTATATGTCTGGTTTGAAGCAGTAATTGGGTATGTTTCATCAACAAAGGAGTGGGCAGAAAAGCAGGGCAAACCGGACGCATGGAAAGATTATTGGTTGGACGGAAAGATCGTCCACTTCATAGGTAAGGATAACATACCTTTTCATGCTATCATGTGGCCGGCATTCTTACTGGGGTACGGCGAGTATGAAGGGAGAAAATGGAAACTCCCATATGATGTCCCGGCAAATGAGTACCTCAATATAGGCGGAAAGAAGACCTCAACATCAAGGAACTGGGCTATATGGCTTGGTGACTTCCTAAAGGACTTCCCTCCCGATTACTTAAGATACTACCTCACAACAGTAGCTCCTGAATCAAAGGACTCAGACTTTCTATGGGAAGAGTTCCAGAAGAGAATAAATGACGAACTAAATGATATAATAGGCAATTTTGTCCATAGGAGCATCACATTTGCATTCAACAACTTTGATGGAAAAATCCCAGAAATGAATCAATCCCTTTTAGATGATGACGACAGAGAAGCCATAAAGAACATGGAAGAGATTGGTAAAAAGGTCGGAGACCTCATAAAGGTATTTAAGATGAAGGATGCATTAAAAGAGGTCGTATCATTTGCAAAGAGTTGCAACAGGTATTTTGATAAAAAGGAGCCGTGGAAGCTAGTTAAGACCGATAAAGCAAAAGCAGCAAACACAATCTACATATCTCTAGAACTAGCAAAGACACTTGCAATGGTCCTAAATCCGTTCCTCCCGTTCTCAACAGAGAAAATGCTAAAGGAGATCGGCATAGAAAAGTTTTTTTGGGATGACAGCGCAAAGCTACTGCTACAGCAGGGAAAACCTTTGGGAAAGCCAGAGCCAATATTTTTTAAAGTACCTGATGAGGAGATAAAGAGGCAGATTGCAAAACTTGAAAATCCAGCACCAATGAAGAAGACTCTAGTAAAGAAGGAGGAAAAGTCAATGATACCATTTGATGAGTTTGCAAAACTTGATATAAGAACTGGAAAGATAATCTCCGTTGAAGACCACCCGAAGGCTGACAAGCTATATGTCATGAAGATTGATGTTGGGGAAGAGAGAACTATCGTTGCAGGCATAAAGAGTTACTATAAGAAGGAAGAATTAGTAGGAAAGAAGATAGTGGCGATATGCAATCTTGAACCAGCAACAATACGCGGTGTAAAGAGTGAAGCCATGCTTTTGGCCGCAGACGATGGAAAGCTTGTTTCACTTTTAGAAGCTGATAAAGAAATAAAGACCGGTGCAAAAATTAGATAATTTTATTTTTTATTGTATTTTCTTAAATATTTTGGCATGAAAAACCAAAAATTTTAAATACCATTAAATATAAAAATTTTTTGAGAATAATGGTGATTGATTATGAAAAAAATAACAGCTATTCTCGTATTATGTATATTTTTAATCTCTATTGGAGCGGCCTATGCTGCAGATGGGGATGTTTTATGGGCAAAGTCTTACAACGGTGGGGGCAATGACACCGCATATGGCGTAGCAACAGACTCCCAAAACAACGTCATAGTAACAGGAGAACTTCATGACGGCTCAAACAATGACTACTATACAATAAAGTACCAAGGCAGCGCTCCAACAAGAAATAAATCTCTTCCAATAGTACAAATACTAAAGATACTTAAGCTATACCCAAAAGAATAATTTTTTTATTTTCTATTATTTTATCCACTAACTTTTTAAGACAATAAACATCTTTTTTACATATGGCAGACCCAATTGGAGAAAAGATTGTTATAACAGTTTTATCGGCCGATAGACCTGGGATTGTGGCAGGTGTTACACGGGTATTGGCTGACTTAAATGTCAATATACTAGAATTAAGCCAGACCGTTCTTGACGGCGTATTCTCAATGATTGCCATAGCCGATATATCCACATCAGGCTATGACTTTAAGAAGATAAAGAAGGACCTAGAGGATGAAGGCACCAAACTTAACATAAATCTTCTAATTCAAAGGAAGGAAATTTTTGACAGAATGCACAGGGTTTGAAGTGTATGGTAACTTCAGATGAGATTCTTGAGACCATCAAGATGGTAAAGGTTGAGCGACTTGATATCAGAACGGTCACTTTGGGTATTAACCTATTGGACTGTGCTAAAAATGATGTTGGCCATACTTGCGAAAGAATAACAGATAAGCTTATTGACAAAGCTGGAGAGTTTGTCGAGATCGTAAATGGGGTGCAAGAGGACTTTGGGATACCAATAGTCAATAAGAGAATAGCCGTGACACCCATTTCACTATTAATTAATTCACTTGGCATGCCCTCAAAGAAGGCGGCAGTAAAGATCACCACAACTTTGGATGAGGCTGCAGAAGATCTTGGAATCAATTTCATTGGGGGATACACCGCTTTGGTGCATCGCTCCGCTTCTTTAGGGGACAACATCCTCATTGAATCAATACCAGAAGCTATGGAAGCAACTGAGCGACTTTGCTCATCTGTAGTTGTCGCATCAACTAGGGACGGGATTAATATGGATGAGATCCTTAGGATGGGCTGGATAATCAAAAAGACCTCTGAGATATCAGACACAGGCTGTGCAAGGCTTGTTGTCTTAGCAAATGCACCTGAGGATATACCTTTCATGCCTGGGGCATACCACGGCATTGGAAACTCTGACGCATCAATCAACGTTGGTATAAGTGGCCCTGGGGTCGTAAGAGCTGCAGTAGAAAAGACAGATGGGAACTTCATGGACCTATGCGATACCATAAAGCGTGTATCATTTAAGATAGTTAGGGCCGGAGAATTAATTGGGGAAGAAGTTGCCAAAAGAATGAAAGTTGACTTTGGATCTATTGACCTATCATTAGCACCAACACCTGCAGTTGGGGACAGCGTCGCAAAGATCATTGAAGATATGGGCATAGAGCATTGTGGTGGCCCAGGCTCGACATGTGCTCTAGCACTTCTAACTGATGCAGTGAAAAAAGGCGGTATTATGGCAAGCTCACGTATCGGAGGGTACAGCGGCGCATTTATCCCGGTATCTGAGGATAGGGGCATGATAGAAGTTGCAAAGGCTGGGCACATAAACATTGAAAAGCTTGAAGCTATGACATCAGTCTGCTCTGTGGGGCTAGACATGGTGCCAATCCCAGGCGACACTCCAGAAGAGATTATTGCAGGGATTATTGCAGATGAGATTGCCATAGGAGTTTACAACAACAAGACTGTCGGCGTAAGGCTTGTTCCAATCAAAGGAAAGAAGGAAGGGGACTATGTGCATTTTGGGGGGCTCCTTGGCGAAGGGTCAATTATGCCTGTAAAGAAGATTGACTGCTCTAAATTCATGAAACGTGGGGGCAGGATCCCGGCATCAGTTACAAGCTTTAGGAACTAAATTATTTTATTTCCTCTTTTTCTCAAATATACTCATTTTAATGAGCATTATACCAAACAGACTATATCGGCAGGTGATAGCTAGGAAGAAATAATTGCAATTTTTATATCTCTGTTCTTTTTGGCAAGTATATCTGGAGTTGCTTCAATGAATTCGCCATTACTTAATTTAATAGCAACGCCAACAACTGTTAAGTTGAGGAACTAATTAACTGTAACTTATGATAAAAAATATGGTAGCTATCCAACAGTCGTTGATTATTACCCTTTACCTAAAGGAAAAGTTATTAAAGTATCAGGCCCTACTTACTATTTAAATGAAAACATTACTTACTGGACTTACAGAACAACAAAAGTTTAAACTATTATGTTTGAAACTTTGGCTTCTACAAATACTCGGCCAATTACAATAACTCTAAAATCTCATCCATTTGCCTCATTTATGAAAATACTTGATTTCGGTAAGAAAAAATAAATTTTTTTATTCTCTTTTTATACAATCTCCATTTTTAATTTATTTTTAATTATTTAATTCTTATAGGTTCTTAAAACATTGTATAAGGTAATTTATAAATTTAAAAACTAAAATGAATTATTATAAACTTTTAAATAATAAAATAAACTATTATAAAAGATTAAAAACTATTTTGAACTATTATTAAACTTTAAATTTAAAATAAAGCTACAGAAAGCTTTAAATACTTGAAATTAGCATTATTTTTCGTATGAAAACTAAATATATTGCCTTATTAATAGGGATAGGAGTTATTTTAAGCGTTATAGCTCCGGCATTGGCCGAAAGTACGATTGAGGACATAACTGGAATTGCATTTGAAGAGGTAGAAGAAATCGAAGAAGTAACTTCTGAAACTTCAGTCATTGAAGAAAAATTTACTGAAAAAGCAAATGAATTTTATGAGATCATAGAGGAAATATTTGTTCTCTATGGAGTTACACTAGAATCAGAAGAAGGAGCTGGGGAGGAACAATCATCTGAAGAACCAACAGATGAAGGTGCTGAAGAAGAAGTTTCTGAAGAAGGCATGTGCACCCTTGGCGAATATGAATTCTATTTTGAGGAAAAGGAAGATGGATACTACTTTACAGATGTCGATGGAACCTCTTACTACATAGACAGTTTTGATCTACCACAGTCAGTTTACTCTCACTTAAGCCAGATATCAAAGACACTTGACAAAATATCTTTAGCAATAGAAGATGGATATACTGGTAGGGCTTTTGGATTATTAACTTCGCTTGAAGCAAGACTGAAGGCTACAGAGAGATACTTAGAAAAAGATGCCACGCGAACACAGCTAAAGGAACAGAATGAACTAAAATTACAAGAAAAATTAGAGGAAAGAGAAAGAGTCAAAGAAAAAGTTCAAGACAAAAAGGAAGATAAAACTAATAATTCTAACAACAGTAACAAGAACAATGAAGGAAAGGGAAACTCTGGTAACTCAAGTAATGCAGGCGGAAATGGAAACGGAAATAGCGGTGACAACGGTAACGGCGGAAGCAATGGCGGCGGCAAGAAATAGAATTTTTTTTATTAATTTATTATTTTTATTAGTTTATTATCATCAATAAACGATTATCTTCACGGCAATCATAGATAAGTTTAAATGCTCTTGTTTTTATATATTACTTATTTATGGTGAAAATATGGCAGAAGAATATGAAGGAAGTGGAAATGTAAATATCAAAAGAGATGCGGTTATACTTGTTGGATTCACACTAATGATTGCGATCCTTTTAGATTATGCCGGACTCAAGCAAAATCAGGTAATAGCTTCCTCGATTCTTGCTGCGACTGTTGTAGGTACCCTCCTTTTTTGGGGATTTAGAGTTGCAATTGCCTTTATTGGGATAGTTACTTTACTATTGACAAAAACACTTGATATCCCTCATCTTATTGAGTTCGCATCGCTCGAAGTTATTCTCTTTCTTGTAGGCATGATGACAGTTGTGGGCATGTTGAAAGAAGTCGGATTTTTTAGATGGCTTATGATTAAAATAATTAAAATCACGAAATTTGAGGCGCATCTACTTTTGATTGTATTTTGCATTTTATCAGCATTTCTCGCCATGGCAATTGATGAAGTTACCTCCATAATTTTTATTACAGCTGTATTATTAGAAATAACTGATTACTTCGATGTTAATCCAGTACCCTATGTTATTTCATGTGTGCTTGCTACAAATATTGGTAGTTCCGGCACTGTCTTGGGAAATCCAATAGGGATATTAATTGCAATGCGCGGTGACCTTTCTTTTGAAGATTTTATTATCTGGGCTTTCCCAGTTGCAATGGTATCCTTAATAGCTACTATAGGTATTCTACTTTTCTGGTATAGAAATGACATTAACTTGTTTAAATCAAGAATAAGATTAAAGCTTAGATCAACTGATAAGCTTGCTTTTCAGAATGAATGGGAGTTTGTTCCAGACAAGCGTGAATTTAAAATAGGCTTGGGAATCTTTGTTTTTACAATAATTCTTATTGCAATGCACAGAAGATTAGAAACTGCTTTTGACCTACCCTCAAATACACTGCTTTTGGTATCCTCTTTAGTTGGGGCTAGTCTTGTGATGTTGTGGAAGAGAAATAAGGCCAGAGACTATATTGAAAAAGACGTTGATTGGTGGACACTTGTATTTTTCATGATGCTTTTTGCAAAAGTTGGGACCTTGAAATTTACAGGGGCTACAGACGTTCTAGCGCATACTGTGGCGAACGTAGCCGGTAGTCTCCCATTACTAACAACTATTATTCTATGGCTCGCATCCCTTGGATCGAGCGTGTTGGATAATGTAGTTCTAGTGGCAGCTTTAATTCCCGTGGTCGATAGTTTTAATAACCTAGGAATACAAACTTTTTCATTATGGTGGGCACTACTATTCGGCGGTTGCTATGGCGGTAACATCACCATGATAGGAAGTACCGCAAATATAGTGGCACTAGGAATACTTGAAAAACGAAAGAAGTATAGAATGAGTTTTATGAAATGGTTATGGATAGGACTTGCGGTAGGAGGAATATCAACATTAATTGCAAACCTTATATTGATATTTTTAATACCGTATATGCCAATAAGGTGATAATATGAAAATATTAATGTGTACAGACGGATCCTTTTATTCAGATAGTGCATTAGCTTATAGCGCACAGTTGTTTTGCAATGCAAAGGAACATGAAGTAGTTGTGTTGTATGTAATGCCTCCTGTGCATGAAGAGTTTAAATTTTATGAAAGAAAATTTGATGAAGAAGTCAGGAAGTTAAAGGAAGTCGAATTAAAGAATGTTGAAACTATTGAGGAGCTAAGAAATCTAAAACCCGTTGATGTTAGCGTAAAAATATTAGAAAATGCCTACAAGCTTTTGATGAAATTCGGTTTTGAATCAAAAACAAAGGCTAGGTCTGGAAACCCTTCAGATGAAATCCTAAAAGAAGCTGAAGAGGGCAAATATGGTCTTATCATAATGGGGCAATATGGATTTTCCCGTTCACATAAGGATGCCTTGGGTAAGGTGGCTTCTATAGTTGTGAAAAATTGTAAGACCCCAGTCCTAATCGTAAAGTAATTTTCTTTCTAATATTTTTATTTAATATACCATTGTTATGTTACTTTGTATTGTTATTAAATTACATAATGTCTTTATAGCTCCATTATACAATTGTTTTTAATCAAATACGTTATACCCGTTAATTGGTGGATTGTTTGAAGAAACTCATATTAGTCATACTATCTATAGTACCAATTTTATTTTTTAATAGCTCTGCCTTTGCTTCACCATTCGGAAATAATTTCTTCTATGGAAATGAAGGAATAAATTCTTTAATAATTGTGGGCGAATCTGCTTCGTCGCAGGAAATAATACAAGCCTCAAAAATGGCCTCTCTGATTGCTAATTACTATACTGAGCCAGTTGAAATAGAACTAAAAGAAGTATATTCAACAAAATTCCAAAATATAAGCTATGGA
>LNGD01000023.1 GCA_001587675.1 Candidatus Methanofastidiosum methylothiophilum | reverse complement strand
TCTATAGTATCTTCACTGCTATTAGATGATATGATTCCAAGAAACGATTCCCAGCTTATTAAACTTTTTTTTGACATATCTTCAAATGTTTTTAGTAATTCCATTTTATCTTTTGCACTACTATTGAGGTATGCGGCAAAAGCGACAAGTTTATCTGTCGCAGCAGTTGAATTTATAAGTTGCTCTTTTATTATTAAATGAATATCTTTAGTATCAAGAGTTGACAATAAAGATAAAGCTATGTTCTTCACCTGTCTCATTTTTATTTCTGTCTTTTTTGTATCAATGTAAGTCTTACCAAAATAGTTTATATTATACTGATTATAAATTTGAATAAGTTCTTTCTTGTATTTTTCTGCAATCGCTTTCATTATTTTCTTTTTAATATCGTATAGTTTAGTATAATGGTGGGAATATCTATTATCATCCACAGATTCAAAAAGAGTGACAAACTGTCCTCCTACCTTTTCAATAAGATCTTCGTTAGACAGAATTTCAAAATACAAATCGATTATATCCTCTTTCGGTTTTGAGTTAGAATTTTCTATCAATCTTATCTTTTCTCTATCCAAAAGAGTGTAGAATGAAACAAATTTTGCAATAATATTCTTATCCTTCTTTATTTGCAAAATAAGTTCCTCATCTGAGGCTTCATAATTTATCTTTCCATAAAAAGAATAGTCTCTATTAATAGATAGAAAATGTGACTTGGGGATATTAAAAAATAATATTTCAGTTTCTGGGCCATTGATTATTTCAATCTTTTCTATAATGTCATTGCCCTCAGAATCAACTACTGCAATTTTTAATGGAAACTCCCAATATAATCGATCTTTTGGTATTAATTGTTTTAATTTAACTTTTAAAGTTTTTTTAATAAAATCGTAAGATGAGGAGATCTCAACAGTTGGGAAACCTGTTTGTTTTAACCATATTTGCGACATCTTTGAAAAATCTCTTCCAGAAATTTCTTCCATTGCTTCGATCCAGTCTTGAGTTGTAGCATTTCCATGACTGAATTTTTTATGGTATAAGTCTAAAGCTTTGGCAAAATTCTCTTTGCCCATTATAGTTTCAATCATTTTTACAAACTCTGGCGCTTTAACATATGTAACACCCGTAATTAATTCGTTAGGGTCGTTAAATCCATCGGGTAATATTGGCATTACCGATGAACCTTGATCTGATGCAAAAGTACCACTGCTTGGAGCAAGCAAAGTCAAAACTGTTTTTAATCTTGTATAGTCTTTTCCAAAAAGGTATTCAAGATATTGCTTTTCTATGATTACTGTAACTGCCTCATTTAACCATATTTGAAATGGGTCTTTACCTGTGACTTCTGAACCATTTAAGTTATGATAATATTCATGTACCTTAACTGCTATCATATATTCAAATCCGTTATCAGTCATATCCTCAAAAGGCATTATCCTGTTTGTACTAATGGTGGTATTCCCAACGTTCTCCATACCTCCAAAATCAGAATTCTGCATCCCTATTTCACGATAGACTGTGCCAGTGTATTTGTAACCTGGAACAATTTTTTTATTAAGTTCAAATAATTCCTTTCTTACTAATTCAAGTTTATCTGAATTTCCTTTAGCTTTCAATTCTTCTCGTTCGTCTACTAAAGACATCATTTTATTTCTAATATCAAGATTATCATATTGATTTGGTCCAGTAAATAGGTATACCCATATTATGCTGTTGTGCAAGATATCTAAGGCTTTTTCTGCTAATTCTTTTTTTGAGTCAATTGGCACCAATAATTCAATCATAAATTTGTGACCGTCTGGATATTCAAATTCCCTCTTAAATGTTGCATAAGTTCCAACTCCTAAGAAAAATAGATATGGCGCCATTGGAGTAATAATATTATCATATTTTATTTTGTCTCTGCCACCCCCTATTGAATGTCTTTCCTCTGAAACATCCCCATTTGTAATTAGATTAGTATATCTTCCATCAGCTATTATTGTAGTTCTATATGTGCATTTTGCCATCATGCTATCAAAACATGGGACTATTCTTTGAAATCCCCATTGTTGACATTGAGTAATCTGTTGAGGCGGAGCCCCTTTGGGAGTTTCATCGTAATAAAGCCCTTCTAAAATATTCTTTGTCGGTCTGCAAACTGTTTCAGTACTAATAATAAATTCTGTTCTAGGAGGCACGGGATTTTTAAAATTTATAACAAGGACATTTTCATTTGGTTTATAATGATAATTAGTATCGTAATTTTCTACACAGACAGATAGAATCTGAAGATTCTTGGCATTAAGTTCAACTTTAGAAATTGGCAAGTCTAGAGACTTTGCTCTTAATTTTGATTTAACATTTGTGTAAGTATCATAAATATCAAATATCAGATCCATATGAATTACTTTGACTGGAAGATCTTTGAAATCTTCAGGATAATATTTGAATAGTCTTTCCATAAAATCACATTTATTAGAGAGAATAATTTGTATAATTTATTTCTTATTACTCTTTTTTTTAGAATTTGAAGTTTTTTTCTTTTCTTCTATAATTAAAGGTTTCAGTCCATTCTTACCAATGACAAAATTAACCCAATTTGTATAATGGTCAGAACCTTTTATTTTTCTAATTCTAATCTGTTTGACAAGTACGTCTGAAGCCATATATTCGGGATCATATCTTAAATCAATTATTCCGTCTACTATGTAGTCAAATACATCTGCAAATCCTTCAAATGCCTTAAGACCAAAATGGATAGTTGAAACAAACAGGGTATTTCTTTCTTTTGACCCTCTCGCTCTCCAATTTTTTACTGATTCCACTACTTGAGAAGGATCAGATAAGGTCATGAGTTCAGTAAGCGAATCGACAAGTACAATTCCTCTGCCATTCATGCCCATTTCGTCCATTATACTAACTAACTTATCAGTGAAGTTTGGAAGATCATCTGGCTCTTTTAAGACTGTAATGCACTTTTCATCATATTCAGCCTTCATTCTGTATGAATATCCATCTAAAAATCTAAGAAGACCATTTTCACAAAAATTGGATATATCCCACCCAAGGCTATTTATATCAGAAAAAACAGACTGTGGAGAATTGTCAAGTGCAACATATAACACAGGTTCTCCTCTTTTTAGAAATCTATAACATAATTCCCCAAGAATAGCTGATTTACCAGTTCCTCCCTCCCCCAAAAGTAGGATAAAAGAATCTCGTGGGATTCCCCCAATTATTAATTCATCTAATAACTTTATATCTGTTTTAATATTTTGTCGTTCTTTAAACCCCTTCATAATTATTAATAAATTTTAAACTATAAAAGGGTAATTATTTCTCGCTTCAAATGATTCAAACACAAGATTTAATAAATTGAAGATACAATTTAACATGATGAAACGAGTAAGAGTATACGTATATGGATTAGTCCAAGGCGTATTTTATCGTGCAAATGCTCAAAAAGAAGCCGAAAGGCTGAGAGTAACTGGTTATGTAAGAAATTTACCTGATGGTAGAGTTGAAGCATTAATTGAAGGAGAAGACCTTTGTGTCGATAAAATGATTTCATGGTGTGAAGTTGGACCAAAATATTCAAGAGTTGATAAAGTTGAAGTAATAACTGAACAGTACAAAGGAGAGTTCAAGGATTTTTCTATTACTTAACTATTGGCATGTTGTATCTTTACCCAGATGAAATCCTCCAAATTCAAGAAGTAATTCAAATCCAGTGAATCCTCTACAATACATTTTATCTAATGCATATCGAAGTTTATATGAAGCATAATCACCTGTGCAGTGGAATCCAAAAAGTGTTATCCCGTATTTTTTAAGGTACTCAATTGTTTTAGACAGCCTATTGTCATCTGCTGCGACAAGATGAGTTCCACCAAGTACTAAAAAAACATCATCCCCGATTAAATCCTTTGAATGTTCAATTGTATTAAGAAGTCCTGAATGATTACATCCAAGTATTACTACCCCCCCTACTGAAGTTTTAATAATAATAGACTGATCATCAGTTATTTCGTCATGATGGAATTTATTGCCAACTTTTTTTTGAAATTTATCTGAAACGGTTTCAAAATCAAATGTCCTTGGAATCTCTCCAGTAGTAAAGATGTTGTTAGATAATTCTATACTTTCTTTTGAATATGAAATATCTGGCAAATCTTCTTTTTTGTAAGGGATTCCAATATATTTTGGAATAGTTGATGTTTTCTTATATTTATTATCGAAAATAGAAGGGTGCGCAAATATCTTTGCGTTTGATAACTTTGAAATACCTAATAACCCCCCTGTGTGATCGTAATGTCCATGACTTATGAAGATTTTAGATATATCTTCAAATTTTTCTCCAAGGACACTCATGTTGTGGGATAAAGTTTCAAATGTTTGTCCGGTATCAAATAATATTTTTTCTTTGTTTTCTATCAAAAAACTAAGTCCATGTTCTCCCCAAAATTTAGAGGAGAGTTTAACATTATTATCCACTACACATTTTATCCTAACATTCATTACAATCCTTCCAAGAGATTATATATACCTCCAAGATCTATTTCATATTCTTCTATTTTGCCTTCATCACATAGTTTGGATATTTCAGGATCAATAGGTATTTGACCAATAGTCTCTATACCGATTTTATTCACATCTGCATTCCCAAAAACATCAATTTTCTTACCGCAGCTGGGACACTTTGCATATGCCATATTCTCAACGACACCCAAGATTTTAACATTTAATTCCTGTGCCATTGATATGGCCTTTTTCACGATTGTTGCAGCAAGGTTCTGAGGAGAAGTAACTACTATAAATCCATCAAGTTTAATACTCTGCATTAATGTCAACTGGACATCACTTGTACCAGGGGGAAGATCGAATAACAAATAATCAAGTTCATCCCAAATTACATCTGCAAGAAACTGTGAAACGGCCCCACTTATCATCGGACCTCTCCATATAACTGCTTCTTCATTACTTGGTAGCAAAAGACTCATTGACATTATTTTAATTCCACTTGCAGAGACTACTGGAATTATACCAGAACTACCTCCAATTGGTTTCTCATCGGTTCCAAACATCATTGGTATACTGGGCCCAGTTATATCAAGATCAAGTATCCCAACATTTTTTCCTTGTTTAGCAAGATATGATGCAATTAAAGAGGTAACTACAGATTTCCCCACTCCACCTTTACCGCTACCAATGGCTATCTTTTTTCCAATCTTTGACATTCTATCCTCAATGTTCATCTTTTGAACTTTCATTTGTTCTTGAAGGTTAGATACCATCTATACCACCTTGTATTTATGAACTTCATTCTATTTAAAGCTTTTAAGGTATCCCTAACATAAGGTATTTTACAATATATTATTTTTTTAAATTAAATGCAAAAAGTTTATAAAGAAATTTAATGCTTAATTTATATACTATGAACAAAATAATATCAACCCTTCTAATATCTTTAATTATTGTTTCTACTTTTACAACCTATATTAACGCTCAAACTGCTGAAGAGGAAGCAAAAAGCTTGATACCTGAAGTTTCTTTGGATTATCCGACAGAAGCTACGCCAAATCAAGAGATTAAAGTTACTGTAAAGGTAAAAAATACAGTTAACGATGTGATGTGGGATACTCTTGCATACATAGATGAGGATTCTATGACAAAAGAAACCAAAGCTGCATTTCAGGTAATAGAGGGTAAAAAATTATTCCCAGTTAGAATGGATCCTGAACAAGATGCAAGTGTTATCTTAACTGTTAAAGTAACTGCAAAAGCACTTAGTGGGGAATATTTATTGCCTGTAGTAGTAGCTACTGGAATAGGTGGATGCAGAGAAGGATGTGAGCCTTCTCTACTCACAGTATTTTCTACTATAAAAATTAAGAGAAATGATCCATTAATCAGTTTAGAATTTGATAAGTACCAGATTGACATTGAACAAGGTATTTGTGAAGTTGAACTTGTTGTACCGTATCTCCCAAACGTTCCTTTTAGAATTACTAATATTCACAATACCGAATCAGCATACAATCTAAAGATGACCGTTGTCCAGGATACGTCGGCGGTAAGAGGAATAATTGATCCTCCTGTAAATCAAGCGGTTCTACCTCCCAGTGGCGAGATTACAGGATCCTTATACATTAGAGCTTCTTACGATGCGCCGATAGGCAATCAACTTATAAGAGTTAAACTTGTCTATTCTGACAAATATGGTGCAGATTATGATATGTTCAGAGAGATAACTGCAACAGTAAAAAATGTCGGTAAAAATTACTACGATCAAGGAAAACTATACTATGAATCTTGTGACTATGAAAATGCAACAGCTACTTTTGAACAAGCTAGGGAAATTTACAGGGACAATAATAATATACTAATGGTTCAAGAAATTGAAAAGTTAATAAAAAGAATTGATGCAAATGATAAATTTATGGAAGGGCAAAATCGCTTTTTTGCAGGAGATTTAAAAAATGCTACCAATTTCTACTCTGAAGCAAAAAAATTGTATTCAGAAATAAATGATTGTCAAAGTGTCCAACTTTGTGAAGATGCAATCAAAGCAGCCAACAGACCTCTTGGAGGAATACTTGGGGGTGTTTCAGGTTCTGGAGGAGAAAGTGTAACTACATTCTCAATCCATACACTTATTGAAATAGCACTTGCTGCGATAGTTATTATCCTTGTGCTGTTATTGCTTAGGGAAAAACCTGGTAGGGGTACAAGAAAACTAAATCTAAAGCCACCTATCAGAAGACCCTCACAGCAGCCGATAAATAGACCCTCACAAGAGCCTATAAGACCGATTAAGAAAGAAATGCCAAGGTAATTTATTTTAATATATTACTTTATTCAATGGATATTCTATTATCCCCTCAGCACCAGCATTTTTTAATTTTGGTATCAAATCTCTTATTATTTTCTCATCGACTATTGTTTCTACTGCTACCCATTCTTCAGAGCTAAGGCTTGATATAGTTGGTTTTCTTAGTGCAGGTAAAACGGATACCACTTCATCAAGATTTGATTTAAGTACATTCATTTTAACTCCCACCATTGATTCGGCAGTTAATGCACCTTTTAGGAGCATGAAAAGATCTTCAATTTTTTTCTTCTTCCAACTATTTTTCCATGATTCTTTATTACAAATCAAAACAGTTGTTGACTCAAGAAGAGTATCAAGAACTTTCAAATTGTGAGCCTTTAATGAGGAACCCGTTTCAGTAAGTTCCACTATTGCATCTGCAAGTTCTGGTACTTTTACTTCTGTTGCTCCCCAAGAAAACTCTACCGATGCATCAATTCCTTTATCTTGTAGATACTTCTTAGTGATATTAACTACTTCAGTTGCTATTCTCTTACCATTTAGGTCCTTAATAGTTTTTATTTTTGAATCTTCTGAAACTGCTAGAACCCACTTTACAGGTCTAAGCCCCTGTTTTGCATAAACTAGTTTTCCAACATTAAAAACATCAGCATTATTTTCGATAACCCAGTCCATACCAGTAAGCCCAATATCAATAATGCCTTTTTCTACGTATCTTGGGATTTCCTGAGCTCTTATCAAAAGACACTCAATCGTTGGGTCATCAATAGATGGCTTATATGATCTAGTAGAAACATTAACTGAATATCCCGCTTTTTTGAACATATTAAGCGTGGATTCCTGTAAACTGCCCTTGGGCAATCCTATTTTAAGCATCATTTTAATACCTCATTTGATTAATAGAATCTCCTAGAAAACTACTTATATATTTTATGCACTATTTATCACAAATAGTTGATTTAATATTCAAAAGAAATAAATAAAGATGAAAAGAAATATTAACTATGCAGTATGAAAAAGATTTGGTCGGAAGGAAGGCTATTGAATTCTGTCTAAAGGATAAGAACAATAAAAAGGTCTGTCTCAATGATTTAAAAACTAAGTGGATAGTCCTATTCTTTTTTGATAAAACTAGTTTGGATTCACCTAATTCAGAGTTACTTTACTATTCAAAAATAAAGGAAGAATTTGATGATCTCAATGTTCATGTTGTAGGTATAGGACCTGTTTCAGAAGAAGAGATCAAAAAATTCGCTTCAGAACATGATATAAAAACGACAATACTTAGTGACTTGGATTACAAAATATCGGAAGAATATGGTGTTGTCTATATAGATAAGAATGAAATTAAAAATATTTTACCAATGACGTTCCTTATTAATAAGAGTAGAATAGTTTCTAAAGTTTGGAATAGAGAAAAATTCTATTATAGACTTAGTGGTTATGCAGATAATCTAATTGAATTATGGGATCAGAGTAAAATGTGGGCACATATTGATAAAATTTTTGAAGCAATAGAACTTTTGGAGAAAAATGAAGTATAATTGTTTACAATTTAATTTTATGCAATATAATATTATACAAAGAGCTATTTGAAACTATTATTCCCTTGGAATTTTTGGATATCCTATCTCCAGAAAAATCAATGGCTATACCCCCAGCTTCTTCGCAAAGCAATGCCCCTCCAATGACATCGTAGTAATTTATTTTATTTTTTATGTAGGCATCATATCTCCCTTCAGCAACAAAAGCAAGATTGATAGATGTAGACTGAGTTAACCTTATTCCTAGCACATCTTTAGATAAAGAACTCATCATCTTAAAGAACTCATCGTGGTAATCTTTGTACTTTGTTAAGTCTGAAACTAATATTGAGCTAGAAAGATTAGTCGCGTTAGATATGTGAAGTTTTTTTTCATTAAGATACGCCCCGCGCTCTTTCTCAGCATGATAAAAATCCCCAGTTATGGGATTATAAATGACAGAGATTAATGGCAAATCGTTTTTTAATAAAGCAATTGAGACTGAGAATAACGGAATATTTCTTGTAAAATTAATTGTGCCATCCAAAGCATCAATAATCCACTTATACTCCGATTCTTGATTTCCAATTGTTCCACATTCTTCACATAAAAATCCGTGATCAGGAAAATTATGGCTAATTATATCTATAGCTTTTTTCTCAGATTCAAAATCGGCATCAGTAACTAAATCGAAGTCTCCTTTTTTATAAATGCAACATTCATTATTAAAATAGCATTTTAATATCTCTCCGGAAGCCCTTGCAGCTTTGAAAGCAGTTTGAAGCATATATTAACCTTCAATCAATTTTACATTTACTGTTCTTGTTCTTGGACCATCAAATTCAAGAAAAAATATACCTTGCCATGTGCCAAGTACAAGCCTTCCATTTTCAACTATAACGGTCTTAGATGGTCCAATTAAAGAACTTTTTATATGGGCATCTGAGTTGCCCTCAAGATGATTGTAATCTCCTTCTTTGGGCGCCAATTTTGAAAGAAAATAATTAATGTCATCAACTACTGCAGGATCAAAACTCTCGTTAATCATTATTGCAGAGGTAGTATGAGGAGAATAAATAAAACATAATCCCGAGGAAAATTTAGATTCTAGAATAATTTTATTTATATGATTTTTAATTTCGACTGCCTCGATTCTTCTTTTAGTTTTTAGATTTATAGTATAGAACAATCTATCCTCTCATTCTAATTTTTACAACTTTACCTCTATTAAGTTTTTTCATTATCCTGCCTGAGACTATAGCCTCGCCAATGCCTATGCATTTGTTATTTTTTAGAACTATTACTTCATCCCCTGGCCGAATATCTTCTGAGGCTTCAATAATTCCCTTTGAGAATATATCTCCTTTCAAATCAAAATCAATATTAACGTAAAGGGAATCTTTAATGAGTTCCCCACCATTAATATTAGCTTTAATTTTATTTTCAAACATTCCAATACGTTTCTTATTAAAAAGAAATTCAGTGGTGTTTCTTTTTCCTCTGTAATCAAAAGGTAAGTTAAATTCTTTCTTAAATTGAAATGAAAACATCTTTAGAGCTTTATTTTTATTTTCGTTTATTGGTTCTTTATCCCATAAATCTCTTTTAATCTCAAGATATTCTTTTAGTGTATCAAGAGACCCATTTGTATAAAGAAGGTCATAAGGTAATTTTTTTAGAGCCTTAAGATAAGGACTGTCTTCAGGGAAGTGGGCAATTATACAAGGTTTATCTGTCTTTTTTAATATTGAAATCAATAACTCAGAAAGGCAGTCCAATTCTTCTTGGCTCCAGTAACCTGTTACGGGAATATCATAGTCAGTATAGTCCTCAATCTCTCTAGGTACAACACCCAAAGGTGATGTTAAGATTAATTGAGTCAAATTAGAATATTTGTCTTTTAAGTAATCTCTAAGAAAAGATATGACTTTTATGTGAGATTTTGATATGCGATAAGGTTTTTTTGCACTACAAGGCAATAACAAAAATAAATTAGTTGAAGGAGAATAATGTTTACTTACCTCTCGTCTCCATCGCAATACTTGTGGCCTTTCAAGAGATATGTCATCTATATAATAAGAGCGTTTAAAATCTCTTCTGATATGTTGTTCAAAAGAGGTATAATACTCCTTATACAATATTTTCAATAATCTTCTAGAATTAACTGACCCATTTGAATACATTTCAACTAATTCAGGAGTTGGATTTTTCATGTATTCCTTGAATAAATCACAGTTATTGCCATTATCTAAAAATAAATCAAATCCGATGAAAGAGAATATTGGGATTTCATAACCTTTTGCATCTATATAAAATAGAGATGAAGGGTATCTATCTCTAATTTTGAAGAATGCATCTAAGAGAATTCTCTCATCAACTATTCGTTTAAAAAAGTATAATTTTTTTTCAGGTATAACTTCTATTAGTTCTTGATTCAATTCTTTATACTTTGTAAGATAAATTGGAAGACAGTCCCCTTCTTTTTCCGTTATAATAGAAATATTTAGGTCATTAAGTTTTTTAGCTTCCTTTAATGATATATCAAACGGTGTTTCAATTAATGGTACTACTGAAAGGTCATATTTTTTCCGATTATAATTTTCTTCTACAAGATACGATATTGGTTTTTCAATTAGAATGTCCCCGAATTTTAAAAAGTCTTTATGATTTTCTAAAAGAAATGGCGTATTCTCGGACTTATCATTCAAAGTGGCCTTGCCTATCCTATACCCATCTTCGTATAAAATTTCAAAAGATAATTTATTTTCCAATCACATCATCCACTATTTCTTTAGCGTACCCGATATAATTCTCTGGGTTTAATGCTGCGTCGATTTCCGAATTAGACAAGAGACTTTTTATTTTAGGTTCTTTCTTAACATTATCGATGAATCTACCGTCTTTCATTGAAACTATTCGCATTATCTCATGGGCTTCTTGTCTGCCCATACCCTTTTCGACTAATTTTAACATTAATACTTCTGCTAGATTGGAATAACCAGTTAGTTCTAAATTCTTTTTTATATTTTCTTCATAAACTACCAAATTTGAAAGAACTCTAATGGTGCCTTTTAGCATTTCATCTAAAAGTATGAAAGATTCAGGATGAATTACTCTTTCACAAGAGGAATTTGTGAGATCTCTTTCATGCCATAGAGGATTATTTAGTAATGCAGGAAAAACATTTGAATAGAGAATTCTAGCCAATCCGCATATTTTTTCACAAGTAACGGGATTTTTCTTATTTGGCATTGTTGATGAACCAACTTGCTTTTTACCGAATCCCTCGGCTATCTCCATTATTTCAGTTCTTTGAAGATTTCTTATCTCAAGTGCCATTTTATCTAGAGTCGAGGCTAAAGTGGCCAAAGAAAACATAACATCAGCATAAATATCCCTTGAAACAACTTGATTTGATATTAATGCCATTTTAATTCCTAATATCTCTCCTACTTTTTTTTGTAACTCTGGCCCATCTTTATAAGAAGCCATAGTTCCAACTGCTCCGGATATCTTACCGCACACTTTACTATAAGAGAATTCAAGTCTTTCAATAGCTCTTCTTACTTCATCTAGGTATATCGCAAATTTCATTCCATAGGTAGTTGGTATCGCATGTTGTCCATGGGTTCTTCCGACGCACACAGTATCTCTATACTTTTTAGAGAGATTTTTTAGGACATTCTCAAGTTTTGATAAATCAGAAAATATGATTTTAAATGCCTCAACAAATTGTAGTGCTGTTGCTGAATCATTAATATCATTAGATGTTGCACCAAGATGAACATATTTACCATGTTCTCCACATTGCTCAGATAACGAAAGAACTAAAGCCATTATATCATGATTTATTTCACTCTCAATTTCCTTCATTCTTTTAAGTGAAACATATTTTGTATTGGCTTTTTTATAAATCTCTTCTCCTGCTTCTTTTGGTATATGGCCTAGTTCAGCATGAGCCTTAGCTATTGCTCCTTCCACAAGGAGCATTTTATTTAATCTCTCCTCTTCATCAAAAATTTTCCTCATTTCGAAAGAGCCATATCTATTATCAATTGGATGAATCATCATTACACCTATTTTACATTGGAGAACAGTGTTATTAAGTTTTTTGTAGATTTGGGTAACCTACTTTTTTCTATTTTCGGGGACTCTTTTAGAGCTAAAGAAAACTAATGCTTTTTGTTTGGCAGAATCCAAAACAGGATCTACTCTCTTCTCTTTATAGGCTTCCCAACTATAATATTTGTTGAAAATTCTTTCTCTACTGATATATATAATAAGAAAACTAAAAGCATATGTGACTGAAAGTATTAGAACTAGCAACGAGAGAATTCCTAATGAGAAGAATCTACTTAGGAGTATTATTAATAATGAGAAACTGAAGAAGATAGCGGATAGCTTAATTGAAATATTTGTTTTTAGAAGTTTTTCATCCCATTTTTGATATTTTATAAAAATTATGTAAATGAATAAGAACCCAATTACTAAAAATAGTAAGAGCAACAATAATTGGCCCAACGTAAATAATATATCTTTAAGTAAAGCAGGCAATTTTGGCTCTAATTCATATATTTCATTATTTTTTTCATTTAAAACGATTATATTTTCTTTAGAAGTAAGATATAATTTATTTATTTTATTATCTACTTGTTTTGACCACAGAACCTCCCCCTCATTTGAAAATAAATCTATTCTAGTCTCTTGACCAACTGCTAGTAAAGATCCATCATCAGATATATATGATGATGACGAGTACTCAATTAGTTGATTTTTCCATATTAAATTTCCCGACTTAGAGAAGAAAAAAACATTCTTACCAGAGGTTGCGGAAATAAATTCTCCTGATTTACTTATACTAACCGAAGAACATTCTTGATCAGTTTCATATTCCCATAAAAGTTCAGTAGATCTCGATAACAAATAAATAGTACCCTTAGTCTGATCGTTTTTTTGAGTTTTAGTTCCTATTACAATATATGCCCCATCTAGTGAATAAGAAATTGAAGTAATACTACCACTAGCTTCAAATCTTCCTAAAATGTCTCGGTTATTAGAAACGATTAACACTTGGTTATTCTCAAGGACAACTGCCATAGACGTTCCGTCAGGCAATAAAGTTATTGAAAGGATTTTGCTTCCCATTTTGTAATACCATAAAAGTTCGCCATTGCCTGAAATAAAATATAATGTACCTCCTTCTGTTCCTGCTGCTATATATTCACCGTCTCTTGTAATAGAAATGTTTTGTACTTCAGAATCTAGTGTAGAGCCTGTTTTATAATTCCATAGTAATTCTCCAGATATAGAAAACATGTATATTGTTCCACTAAAATGTCTAACATTGTTATCATCAAAATATCCTGATGTCGATGCTACAACATAATCATTATTCTGACTTATACTGACTGCTTCAACTTCTCCATCAGTATGATAACTCCAGATAATTTTCCCGTTATTTGACAAAAGTAGGACGTTATAATTTTCTGTCCCAACTACAACGTAATTTCCATCTTCGGATACTGAAAAAGAATTGATAGCATCATTGTATTTAAATTGCCATATGATATCTGGGGATTCAGCTGTTATACAAGCAATTTGAATTGAAACAATGATTAATAATAATGAAAATAATCTCATCATAATCTATATATCTATTACTTAAGATATTATAAATTTGTCTACACCGAAAGAGATAAAATTCAAATAAAAAAGTGAAAGTATGGAACTTGTCACATCTATAGGCTTAATTGCAGCTTTCTTAACTACCGTATCTTCTCTACCCCAGGTAATTAAAACTATTAGACTCAAAGAAACGAGAGACATATCATTTTGGATGTGGGCGTTTCTAGCATGTGGGATAATACTTTGGTTTATTTATGGCATATTAAAAAATGATTTACCAATTATCTTAGCAAATGGAATATCTCTATTTTTAGTATTGATAGTATTAGGACTAAAAATTAGATATAAGTAACTATTTCTTTAATTCATTTTCTTTTATTGTTTCTTTTAACTCAACTATCTCATCCATTACCTTCCAACCTTCTCCAAGATATAAAGTATTAACTAAACTTTTTAAAAAGGCAAGATTTGACTTTGGTTCATTTAAGTCATATTTCGAAACAATATTAAGAATTTTTTCTAAAAAAGATAAAGTAACAGGGTATTCTTGTTTTAATACTTCCATTAAATCGTTTTTTATATATTCTGAACAGTTAATTACATCATCAGCAAACAAAAGAGCAAATTCTGCCCATCTATCCCCTAACATGTACTCAGTAGTTTTGATTAGAGCATTTAAGTTATTTTTTGCTCTGGTATCAATCAACTTTTGAGGATCATGTCCAAATTTTCTTTGGAGTGTGTAAAGAGGGGAGTGTTGAGCTAAGGAGTTCATATTAATATCAATCTCACTTTGTTTACCATATTTATTCACAAGGCCTTTGAATCCTGTAACCATTAAAATCCAATGTCCTATCTCATGAGTTATTATTATGGGGTCAAAGGATTTTGGATGTTCAAGCCATATAGACAAAACGATCTTTCCATCAAAAAATCCAGGATAAGCTGTATTAAGCTCTCCTTGTACAAATTTTAATTCTGGGTTATCTTTCCTGTCACATAATATTACTTCAATAGAATAATTGAAAAGATCTTTAGATAGTTTCTTCCATAAATCCAAAATTTTTAGAGTTGGCTCGTCTGCCTTTTCTCTAATATAACTTTCAGGGAAAGGTTTCATTTACATCACGTAATATCTTAATCCTCATCTGACCTTTTAACAATTGTAAAAGATATAAAATTATCTAATATTAAGATAGACATTAAACGATCTAACAAAGAAAGTTTATATTTTGAAGGGTAATGATATCCTAAGTCAACTACTCCTCGATCAAGTTTTCCATATAAGGAAGTTGTTCTACTATTCAAATTGAAGTATGAAGCAGAATTTGACCCTCTATCAATAGCTTCGCTATGTTCACGAAGGTAATACTCTCCATTTGGACCTATTGTAAAATTTGGATCAAATAAAAAGAAATCTTCCTGCGATGTAAAGCTGTTTGATTGATTATTCCACAAAATATTATTAGATTGAGTTATTTGGCCATCATTATAAATTCCATAGTTGTTATTAGAAATAATGTTATTCTCTAAATTTAGAGTGCCTCTGTTATAGATACCATAACCATTACTTTCTCCATTTGAGTCTATTGTGTTATTATGTAAAAATCCGATTGAATTTTCTGAATCCAATAAAACGCCTTTAAAATTTCTTACGATAAGGTTATTATTTAGATACATTGTCACAGGCCCAAAAATTTGAATTCCTGTTGTGTTATTCCTCAATACGGAATTACTTAACTTAAAATCAATTTTACTTTCAGGGGAAAATGAGTAAACTGTCAAATTACCGGAGTTAAAAAAGTTTGAATCTACAATCTTAACTGTCATAGATGTATAATTATTATCTTTCTTATTTTCTGAATTGATTTCAATTGGCGAGCTTTGTCCATAGTATATATCACAACGATTTATAGTTCTTTTATAGTCTCTTATTTCGTAGACAGCAGAAATAAACGCAACATCCCCGATATTATCAAATTTACAATCAGATATCACTATGTCCATTGAAGTTTGCGGAATATAATTCTCAAAATATATGCTTTCTCCAGTCTTGGAATTTTTAAAAGTAATTCCGGATATAGTAACAATCATTGGATTATTATTATTTTTAGTTTTGTAGAATCTAAATATATGATCATCAAGAAGAATAATAGTCTTGTCTGACCCATCGCCAACTATTGGCAAACTTTTTCCGGAGATATTAACATCAGCATCCAATGTGTGCACACCTTCGTGGATATAAACAACATCCCAGCTACAGGTATTATTTGTAATAGTATTCGCCAAATTGTCACCTGAATAAATATGGTACGACGTTGCAGATGCAGATTTACAAAAAAGGATAATTAATCCAAATACAAGTATAGTAATAACTAGATTTCTCATATTTAATTACATAATATGTAAATTAATTAAAAGTATTATTATAATATCTTATAAGTAAAAAATTATGAAAAGATTATTAATAAAGAATTATTTTAAAAATCGAATTAATTTTAGTAGATAATTTTTTAAGTTAAGAAAATAGTTTATTTTGTATAATTTATAAGAAGTTGATTTAATTAATGATTTTACTAATTTTATATAGCATTGTAATATAATCCAGAAATCAACGAATAGTTTATCTAATAAAAGAGTTGTAATATAAAAATAATAAATAAATCTGCTTTGTTGCATAATTCTACTCGAAACGACACTCATCTCTAACTTGTTTCTCCTTTATCTTTAGTTTTACACTA
>LNGD01000022.1 GCA_001587675.1 Candidatus Methanofastidiosum methylothiophilum | reverse complement strand
ATCTTCTTTATCCATCCCTCAAATGGAATGACATCTTTTTGACTTCTTGGGGATATCACTGCGACAAGTAATTTCTGCTTTTCTGGAAACACGTCAATTGTAAGCGTTCCAGGAGTCAAAGTGATACTGTTAGCTAGAATTGTCATAGAAACTGGTCTCTTGAGAACGGTATCAATTTCCATGATTTGTGGATCAATCTTACCAGTAAGACATTGAATAACTACGTCTCGAGCTGAAACAATAATGTAATATACCAAGCCTATAAAATAGACAATTCCCCATAATGGCCTCATAGCTTTACTCATTTTTTACACCTTTAGGAATTTGAGTAAAAGGTTTAGTTTTAGTTTATAAATGTTTCGTCTATCGCTAATAAGCGATATCTTTTGATATAAGAATGCGTTATCTCTTTACATATGTAAAGATTATGTTATCTGATAATTATTTTGCTTGATAGTTTTCTATCTCCTTTTCTAAAAGCTCTATAAAGTATTCAAGCAATATTGGCTCGAGCTTTAGCCAGAAATTATTCTGGCTTTTCAATGTTACTTCAGTCAAAGCTCTTCCACCTAGGCATCTCGCCAGTTGTCTTTGAAAGCCTCGCTATCTGCTGGACTCACCTTTGAGATATTTAAACGGAGAGGCAACTATTCTTGTGGGAAGTTTGTACTTTGTTACTCTAAGCACAATTGCCTCAAGATCAGCATCCTTAAGCTTCATACCATTTAAGGCAAAGAGAGGAATTAAAGCTTGGCGAAATATTTGGCAGATTACACATTACATATGTATAATAAAAAACTTTAAATATAGCTTAAAAAACGTGTTTTAAATAAGGCAGATGATTCTTTGGAAATTGAAAAAAAGTGGCAGAAGAAATGGGAAGATGCAAAAATATTCTATTCTGAACCTAATGGAAAGAAAAAATTTTTTGTTAATTTTCCTTATCCCTATGTTAATGGATTCATGCATCTTGGCCATTCATTTTCACTTATGAGAGCGGAAGTTTTTGCAAGATACAAAAGAATGCGTGGATATAACACAATCTTTCCTTTTGGGTTTCATGCCACGGGGACTCCAATAGTTGCTGCTGCAGAAAGAGTCCGAGATGGAGAAAAAATACAAATTGACATTCTTGAAAAAATGGAAGTTCCAAAAGAATTAATTCCAAAATTTTCTGATCCAGAATTTTGGGTTAGATATTTCCCCGAAGAATCAATTAAAGATCTTAAGAGTCTAGGTCTTTGCGTGGATTGGAGAAGAAGCTTCATCACTACCTCATTAAATCCTTATTATGATAAGTTTATTAGATGGCAATTTAACAAACTAAGAGAAAAAAATTTTGTAGTTAAAGGTGAACATCCTGTTACCTGGTGCCCCAAATGTAACAATCCCATTGGGGATCATGCTAGACTTGAGGGAGAAGGCATAACTCCTGAAGAAATAATTTTACTAAAATTCAAGTTCGATGGAAAAATTCTACCTGCTGCAACGTACAGAGTTGAGACAGTATTTGGCGTTACCAATATGTGGATGAATCCCAATGTAAAATATCTAGAAGTAGAAGTCGATGGTGAAAGGTGGATCATATCTCCCGTTGCATCTGATAAATTGAAAAATCAAAAACATCAAATTAAAATCATCAGAGAATTAGACCCCAAGGAATTTATTGGTAAATCATGTGATAATCCGCTTACAGGAAACAGTATCCCAATTCTTCCTGCTACATTCGTTTCTCCTGAAATAGGAACAGGTATAGTGATGTCAGTCCCCTCACATGCTCCTTACGATTATGTTGCTCTTAAAGATGTTCAAACAAATCCATCAAAATATGGTATTCCCAATGAACTTGTGGAAAACATCACACCAATTTCCTTAATAACTGTTGAAGATTTTGGAAAGAATCCTGCCATTGAAATATCAGAGAAAATGGGAATTCAGTCACAAGAAGATGTTGATAAACTCGAAGAAGCAACAAATATTATTTATAAAAAAGAGTTCCACCAAGGCATCTTGAACGAGAGAACAGGCAAGTATAAAGGAATTAAAGTTTCTGATGTCAAAAAAATAATTGTTACAGATTTCATTAATAGTGGTGTTGCCACATTATTCTACGAACTTCCTGGAAAAGTTGTCTGTAGATGTCTTACCCAAGGTGTTGTAAAGATTGTATCAGACCAATGGTTTTTAGCCTATGGTAGTCCCGAATGGAAAGATTTAGCAAAAAAGTGCCTTGCACAGATGAATATCTACCCTGAAAAAGCAAGGAAACAGTTTGAATATGTCTTGGATTGGCTAAAAGATTGGGCCTGCACAAGAGAATTTGGCCTTGGGACAAAACTTCCATGGGATGAAAAATGGGTAATTGAGTCACTTTCAGATTCAACTATATATATGGCATATTATGTATTAGCAAAGTATTTCGAGGATCCCTCATACAATATTGACCCAACAAAGCTTGATGATTATTTCTTTGATTTTGTTTACTTGGAAAAAGGTAAGATAGAAGAAGTTTCAGAAAAGAGTGGAATTTCTAAACAATTAATCTCTGATATGCAGAAAGAATTTCAATATTGGTATCCTTTTGAATTCAGAAACAGTGGAAAGGATCTAATTCAAAACCATTTATCTTTTTGTATTTTCAATCACGCTGCAATATTCCCGGAGAAATTATGGCCTAAGGGTTTTGGCGTAAATGGCTGGATTCTTGTAGATGGAGAAAAAATGAGCAAATCAAAAGGTAACTTCTACACAATAAAACAGATTGTCAAAATGTATGGGGCAGATGCTGCAAGAATAACCTTGATGAACGGTGGGGAGGGCCTTGATGATCCCAACTGGGACAGTGAATTTGCAAGAACTATTTCTGACAAACTTAAAAATTGGCACGATTTCTGTATAGAAAATTATGGAAAAGGAAGAACTGAGAAATTATTTATTGACAGATGGTTTTTATCAGTGCTCGATAAAACTATAAAAGAAACTACAGAAGCTATGGATGAAACTAATTTCAGAACGGCCCTTTCAAAAGGTTTTTTTGATCTTCAAAGAGATTTAAAGTGGTATCTTAAAAGATGCTTAAACTCGCCAAATAAAGAGGTAATCTCTGAATTTATCAAAGCACAAACTTTAATTTTGGCTCCTTTTACCCCCCATATTTGTGAAGAGATATGGGAAAGACTAGGATTTGAACCTTTCATTTCAAATACACTATGGCCAGAATATAAAGAAGAAATGATTGATAAAATATCTGAGGAAAGTGAGTATTACATTGAAGAATTAGTAAACGATATTAGAGAGATAATCACTGTTCTTTCAAGAGGCGAAGATAAGGCTATTGACAAAATTGACATATTCACAGCAGAAAAATGGAAGTGGGATTTAATAGATATAATAAAAACAAAAGAAAATATGGGAGATGCAATAAAAGCTGCAATGTCAAATGAAGAATTCAGAAAAAATGGGAAAGAAGTAAATCTAATAATTCAGAGATGCTTTAAGAACAGGTATTTCCCAGATAGAATAGATGAAAAAAATGTATTAAAAGAGGCAAAGGAGTTCCTAAAAGAAGAGTTCAAAGCCAACGTAGAAATAGATCCACAAGAAGATCCAGGAAATGACAAGAAAAAAGCTTTACCTAAAAAGCCTGGCATACATATCTATTTCAAATAATTTTTTTTTCTTAATAGAAATCAATTTATACTGGTACTTAGCTTGAAGTACCAAGAGGAGAGCATATGTTAGGAACTTTGGTACAACTGATTATTTTATTTTTAGTCGTCATAGATCCCTTTGCAAGTTTTTTTGTTTTTTATGCTACTTCATCAAGTATGGTTCCTAAAGAAAGACAAAAAACAGGAATTTTAGCGATATTTATTGCTGTTGTACTCTGTTTCTTTGTATTAATTTTAGGGCAGCGCTTACTAGAGTTATTCAGCACTACCTTAGATGAATTTAGGATAGCTGGCGGCATAGTTTTAACAATACTTGGGATAAAGATGGTACTAGGTGAGCCTTTAATAACAGCACATGAAAAAAAGGAGGATTCTGCGAGAGCACTTGCTTCTATTATTGCCACACCCCTAATTACTGGACCTGCCACCATATTCACTATAATTATAGCCAGTAACGATTATGGTAAATTACTTACAGGTGTTGCAGTTGGAATAGTCCTTTTAATGACTGTTTTATTATTCTTGCTCTCAAACAAAGTTAAGAAAGTATTGGGCGATACTGCAACTCAAGTTACAACTACGATACTAGGACTTGTAACATTATCCTGGGGAGTTAAGTTTATTATATTAGGGATCAAAAATATTTTCTAATCTTGTGGAGGGCATCCTTTTGCATCAGGATTTTTCTCACATTCCTCTATTAGCTCTCCGATATTCCTATTAGGGAAGTTTAGATTAAGTATCCTAGAAATTTCTTCCATTGGTAATTCTCTGTTTCTATTAACTGCAGGCGGAGTTCCTTGGTACTTAATTGTCAAAAAGTCAACGGAGTTTGTTCCATATATTCCTGTAAATCCTCCAACAATTATATTATTCGCTAAATCAACTGTAAGACTATAAGCTCTTTCGTCTAATCCTTTGTTATATAATTTCTGCCATATTAAATTTCCATTGAGGTCGTATTTAATTGTAACAAAATCACGAGTAGCAGAGGTATACTCACCTGCTAAAAAAATATTGTTGTAAGTATCTACATCTATATCCCACAGTTCATCATTTGTTCCAACAGGAATGTCCCTTTCCCATACTATACTCCCAAAAGGAGCGTACTTAATGGTATGAAATTTGCCATTTGCTTTACCTGTTACAATGATATTATTAGAGTAATCGCATGTTACTCCATATGCTTTATCGTCCCCACCTAAATCGTATATTTTATACCATATTAGATTTCCATTTGAATCATATTTCAGTGTTAAGTAGTCATTATTTGTACCATTATTTGAAATACCTGAAACAAGGATATTGTTACTAGAATCAATTGCTATTGCATATCCTTCATCATTCCTATTGAAAGAGCTATTATATGTCTTGGGCCATCCTGGATATAAATTACCACCAGAATCATATTTTAATAGAATTACATCTTCATTATTCCCATTATTTGATGCCCCGACAATTATAATATTATTACTACGATCAATAGCAAGATCATAAGGCCTATCATTTCTACCGCTGTTATAAGTAACTTGCCACAGCACATTTCCGTTGGTATCATATTTTATGGTATAAATGTCAAAAGAGTTTGGCCAATTCCCCCTCCACCCAGTTACAATTATATTGTTATAGGCATCACAGCCTACACCATACCCATAGTCATAATCACTGCTACTATAAGATCTTTGCCAAATGAGAGTTCCATTGTAATCATATTTTATGAGGTTATAATCATAATTTGCTCCATTCCAAGAACTTCCAAAAACTGCTATGTTATTCAAAGAATCAGTTGCAACTCTGTATGCATAATCTGCTCTTCCCCCGATATCAAAAGTTCTTGCCCATAAAACATTTCCCTCTATGCAATAAGCCTGTGGAAGAAATGAAGTCATTAGTAAACTAATAAAACAAATAACAGTAATTTTAGTTATAAATCTCATATTTATAAATAAATTATATTAATTAATAAAATTTTCGTTATTAAAATACTATAATTGAAGCTACTGTAATCAAAATGCCCACACTTGCAATATCCATGACACTTGTAAGTAAAGGTATCACGACATTATCGGGGTCGATATTTGTTTTTATTGAAAAATATGTAAGATAATAAGATGTCAGCATGCTAGCAAATGAAGATATGATTGCCACAAAAATAGATATTTTAAATAATATCAATAAATCCATAGCAGGTATATTTGCAAAAAATGAAATCACATAAGCAAGTATGGCTAGTATTGGAAACAGTAAAAATGTTATAACAAAATTATATGCGAATTCCTTTAGTATATCTAGTTTTGGGAGAAAAGTTATTTCGGCTCGACCAAGGTGAAAACTTGTAGATATCCTAGCAGAAAGTATGCTTCCGATGTTTCCGTTTTCTGCATTAAATAAAGGAGATAAAACTAGTAAGAGTGGAAATATACCTATAAACTGTAAGTTTTTATCTAGTAGAGAACCTGCAAGGGTACTAAGAAACGCGCATAATGCTAAAAATGGCATTGACTCTTTCAAAATTCTCTTAGCATAGTAGCTATTTCTTATAGAAAAAAAGGAGATTATTAATACTATTAAACTTACTACAACGCTTGAAATTAGCATGAACAAAGAATTCAAAGAAAAGGATATTAGACCCACTCCAAAAAGAGATATAACATTAAGAATATCACCTATTGATGCTATTAGAGGTGAAGATACATTATCTGGATCTAATCCTTTTTTAAAAGATAGAATTGCAACTAAAATTGTTGTTAAAATAAGGCCTATTGCTGCAATTAATGAAGCAAATAATGAGATAAAAAAAAGATGTACAAATCCTATAGTCTGATTCTGTAAAATTATCCCCCCGACCATTGCAAAAAAAGCAATTACAGCGGCCATTATAAGGGTCTGAATAAGCGAGGAGTATATATTTTCTGCAATTAATTTTGACCCCCTAAGATTTGGTGTTATTTCACCTGTATGAAGGCCTGTAGACAATCTTGATCCCATTGATGCATAAACGTTGCCCCTCATGTCTATTGCCGCGGGGAGCATTGTCAATATTCCCGGTAATAAAATCAAAAAGTCAATCATTGATGTAAGGTATATCCCTGCAAAAATATCTGCAAATGCACAAATAATAAGCGCAAAAAGACTTTGTTTAATAATTGTAAAAATCTCTGAAAGGTTGGGTTTCGGGAGCCAAGCTAAGAATCTCTTTAGAGAACCCTTTATTGAAAAGGCTCTTTTGTTTTTCAATCACATGCACTCCCCTTTCAAATGCCAATTTATGGGCTAAAGGCCATACATAAAAAAACCGATGGCCCAATAAATCGTCTTCTTCCATTTTTCATCACTTAATTATAGATTAGCTAATTTAAAAATACTTAAAAAGATTTCTCTAATTATCTCTTTTAGGTATAAGAATAAGGTTTATAAATTTAGTCATAGATTTTAATTTAATGAAAAGAATAAGGCCTTTTATCAAGAACAGTACCAAAGTTAAAGTTCTGACAAGATATCTCACTAACAATAGAGAAGTAAAGGAATATATCGAAAAATTAAATCCTGTTTTTTATGAGATTGCTTTTCTTGACTGCTATGTTGAGAAAAGTATAAATGAAGAGGTCAAAAAAACTTTAGAAACTTATGAAGGCCTTGAAATAACAACAGATGAAATTAAGGACAATAAATATACTTTTTATATAGATAGCAAAGAAGGTGAGCCAATTATCTGGATGAAAAATGAAGACCAAAGAATAAGGTTTTCAAAGATACCAGTAGAGCTCTCATAGATGATATAAAATGACTTCAAAATATATTGGGTCTGTAAAATTTCATGCACCATATCATCCGTCTACAGTCCTTAAGCTTGACAAGATTGAATATAGGATTGATAGCTCTTGTGGGGCTAAAAATGAGAACAAAGTTTACCTGTTAACACATTTTCATTTTGACCATGTTAGATCTTGTATGGCAGGGGGCGCAGATTTCTTAAGTTTATCAGAAGACCCGATAAAGATATACGCGCCTTATGATACTAGAAAAGAATATGGAGAAACAGAAAACGTTTTTGATATTCATTATAAAATGATAAATTTCCATTCTAAAGGAAGAAGAAAACTTGTTCCGATAAGAGAAAATGAAATTCTCCAATTTAATGGGACTTCTGTTAATCCAATTTTACTAAAGCACACTATTCCAAATTTCAGTTATTATATCAGTAATAAAGAAACAAGTATTCTTGTCACTGGGGACTGGGAAGGGTCTAACTACAAGAATAGAGAAAAGATAATATCTTTGTCTCCAAGAGTTTTGATAACTGAATGTAGATATTTCCTTGAAGAAGAAATAGAAATTGCTGAAGAGCGTATGCATGTTCACTTAGAAGATGTGTTAGAATTGAAAGAAGAATTGGAACATAGTCTAATAATTTTAACTCACGTCTCCCATAGATATCGTGAGCTTGATGACATTCTAAAATTAACAAAAGAAAAGGATCTTATTCTTGCTAAGAACATATCGTTTAACAACAGCGGCTATCGTATCAGGGAACGATTCAAATAAAGGATATAATATATAAACTATTTTTGTTTTTGTAAATATTTGATAATAGAAAATTTTAAATAAAAAAGAAGGAATAATTAATGTTGCACAGGTCGAAACTTCGCTGGTAACAAAGTCTTTCATTCCTTGAATCTGGGCCGCTTAGGCGGAATTGAGTTTCACACTCCTCCCGCATACAAGGCTCTTGGACAAGGGTAATTTCCGGGATGGCTAAGTCTTATCGGAAAATGTTTGAGTTAAGCTCAGACTTACCCGGTCCATGACATTGAAATAAATGTCTCAAACGGATACCGAAAGACAATAGCCGCTTCGAGAAGTCGAGGCATCCGGCTATGAAAGACCTACTCCTCCGAAGCGACAAACTGTGTATTTTTTATTTCTTTTTAGTTAATAACAATTAATTTTAATAAAAGGATAATTAATCTAATTTTATGTTTCCAAATATAATATTTCTTTGGATTTTCGGGCTAATAATAGTTTTGATATCCTACTATTTTGATAAAGAGAAAACAAAAAATGGTGTAAAGAAAGGTTTAAAAATTTTCAAAGGATTGATTTCTCCTTTTTTGAGTATTATGGTGCTAGCTAGTTTTCTATTAGCATTAGTCCCTCCCGAAATAATAGAACAGTATCTTGGCAGTAATTCAGGAATTTTAGGAGTAATAATCTCCGCTATAATAGGTTCAATAACACTTATTCCTGCGTTTATAGTTTACCCAATAGCATCTGAATTATTGAGAAGAGGAGCATCATATATGGTTATAGCAACTTTTATTACTACCCTACTTATGGTCGGTGTCGTTACTTACCCATTAGAAAGTAAATACTTTGGAAAAGAAGTTGCACTTGTGAGAAACGTGCTCAATTTCATTGCAGCAATCATTATTGGATTTGCAATAGGAGTGATTATTTGAAAAAATATCTAAAAGAATACGGGTTTATCCTATTATTCTTAGTGTTTGGAACTGTATCTTACTTTTACAATTATAATTTTGGCATGAATGTTTCAAACGTTTTTCTGAATATGTTCATAGAAATGATTTCTTTTATCCCAATAGTATTTATTCTTGTAGGGCTACTAGACGCTTGGATTCCCAGTCAAAAATTTCAAAAGTATATGGGACCAGATTCCGGTGTTAAAGGCACTATTCTCTCAGTAGTATTCTCAATGTTTCAAGCCGGACCTCTCTATGGGGCCTTTCCTATTGTATATATTCTTTATAAAAAAGGAGCTTCTGTAAAAAACATATTCATATTTCTTGGTTGTTTTTCCGCATTAAAGATACCTATGTTAAGTATTGAAATAGGATATCTAGGAATAGAATTCACTCTTGCTAGAACTCTAGTTGCTATTCCGCTATTCATAATTATTGGATATATAATGGAATATTATTTAAAGAACAAGGATTTTAAGATTACCGATCCAACTGAAGTCAAATCCTAACGGATATTTTTTAAAGGACTAGAAAAAATTAGAATTATGAACCATTCCAAAGCTTTTATATTCATTAGCATTCTGTTATTTAGTTTTAATTTTTTAGTAGCTGATGATGTTTTATATGAATTAACTAAGGATCATACAGTTATCGATGCGTCTTATGATCCAAATATAGAAAGCTTCTATATTGTAAGCACAATTAGGGACACTAATAATTCATCTATAATAAAAACTAAAAATGGACAGCTATTAAGACAACAAACAATTGAAAACTTCAAAGTAGCAAAAATGCAGATAGACAAATTATCAAATGTTTATCTTATTGGTATTTCAACAGGAGGAGATATTACTGTAGTTAGACTTTCTTCAAGTCTAAGCATTAGATGGATAACTAAAATAAGGATTTCAGAAAAAGATACACTTTCATCATTTTTCATAAATGACGATCAAGAAGTTACCGTCCTAGGTTATTCAAGTAACAAAAGAGAATCTGATACGTTCCTTGTAAAAATCGACTCTAATGGAAAAATTACTGTTAAAAGCGTGATTAATGTTGGGCCTTATGAAAAACCTTATGCACTAATAGAGGATAAAGATAACAATATTTACATCACAGGAGAAATGAAAGAAAAGGATGTCGATGTATTCTTACTAAAACTCTCTAAAGACCATGAACTTCTTTGGGTAGATTTTTTTGATAATAGCGGATGGGAAGATGGAGGCCTCGATATTGAGCTTATCGATAACGACATTATTCTAACAGCTTACTCCGGCAAAGAAGGATGGTACGTTTTTGATACAGTTTTTCTTAGATATTCTCCTGACGGAAATGTCAGCAATTTTGTAAGAAAAAGTTATTCTAACGGTAGTGACTGGGTAAGGCAACTTGAAAAAAAAGATGAATATTACTACGCTATTTTGTGGGACATATTAACTGGGAAAGAATATGGAATGAAACTTGATTATTATTTTGAAATAATCAGTAAGAAGGAGATTTCAAAAGAGGAAAATCCAGTGAAAATAATCAATGTAAAGAATAATACATATCTATTGACAGAAAGAGAAAACAAGCTTTATCTTAGAAACCTAGATTAGCTCAAAAGTTGCTTTTCAGATATAAAATCTTCTTGATTAGCGATGTGGTAAACAGTCCTGAGTGGTATCTTTAGACTTTTTGATATTTCTTTTACTGGTACTCCAAGTTCATACATTTTTTTTAATTTTCCTACTGTCTCTTCGTCATATTTGTTGGGCCTACCTGCCCCCTCACCAAATGGAACTAAAAGTACTCCGACCCTCTCCAATGCTTTTTTGACACGTATGGAGGTTATAGCATAAAGACTTTTGGGGCATAAGATGTATTTGACGTTTGGTGCATGCTCCAATACTTCAACCATAATATCAACAGAAGGTCTCATATTAATATAGATTTTTTCATCATTATTGGAAAGTTCAGTCCTTAATTTCTTGATAAGATCTTTCTTATTCTTTGCAATTATTTTCTTCAATCATGAGCCCCCTTGAGTTCTTCCAAAAATTTCTTTGTTATATCTTTTTTCTCTCCCTTTTGGACGATTTTTTCTAAAAGGTATTTATTTTCTTTTGGTATTACCCCATAATTTTCTGCCCTAATTAATGCGGATTCAAGTTCACGCGAATCAAGTGAAAAAAATAATAGTGTTTTCTCATAATCTTCAGATACCAAATAATAAGAGATTGCGGCTACAAGACTATTCTTCTCCTTAAGATTCATATCCCTTAGAGTATTCATCATTTCTTCTTTCAGTATAACTGTCTTATAGAATCTTCCTAAAAGGGCCTCATTTGGATCTGGATCAATTGTAGGGAAAGGTCCCCCATAAATCTTCCTTTCCATGTATGTTTTCTTAAGATAGAATAGTGCAATGTCTTCACATATTGCGTCGACACCAAAAGGTGCATAAGCTATTGAAAGAACTTTTCTTATATTTTTATCATATATTGGCGGTCTTCCAAGATCAATTGTTTCATCGTAAGCATCTCTCTTAAATTGTGACATTTCTTTTTTAAGAGGAGAATATTCTTTGTGCCCCATCATTCCAAATTCTTGAGGAATTCTTTTTTTTATAGATGGTTTGCTTTTTGATTTATCCCCTAGCATATCCATTATCTTTCGATAATTTTCTCTTTCTAATTTGGTAAGGGAAAAAAGAGTCTTCATGTATTCTCCTGAGAAGGACAAATATCTCAATATTTCAAGCCTATACACCCCATCAGGATTAAAAATAAATTTCCCTCCCCCACCATTCTCAATGAACTTTATTGCTTCATGTCCGGCATATATTACATCATTGTTTTCAAATGCCATTGCATCAATTAATTGGCCTATAGCCACTCTGTGAGCAGCAATTGCATGTTGAACATTATCAAAACATATCTTTTTTTCCATTGCTCTTTTTCTAAAGTAAGGATCTTGAGCATCCTTAATTCCTTTAATAACAAAATAGGGATTTTGATATCCTAAAAATTCAATTTTTCTTCTAATGGATATTAACTCTTCATAATCGATTTTTAATTTAAGGTATGAGTCTAAGAAATATTTGCTGTCCTTTAATTTTTCAGGATCTATACGATAGTTTAGACTATCAAGATAATTAGAAATCTTTGATATTAGACTCATGGATTTCGCCGGGATTTTAAATAATTGCAATAATCTTATAAGTCTATCCTTGAAAAAATATTGCAAAAAAAATAAAAATAATAATTAATCTATGTAAACCCTGTAATCAAATTTAAGGTCATATGGAGAACCTTGGTTCCAGAATACAAAGTAATAGTAGCCTGTTTTTGTCACTGTCCAACTGACTTGTTCGTAACTTCTATCCCTCTCATTAACTTTGTCAAAATAGACTTTGCCTTCATAGTCATAAGGAGATTTTGCCCAACTATTGTACCCTTTATCGTCCAGAATATATAATTTTACAAATAGATTTCTATATTCATTTTGACGAACACTAAAGTAGATGTTTACAACTTGTCCTTCTTCTAGATATGTCAAGCAGTATTGATAATATTCAAAATAATTTTGTGCAGTAACTTCAGGTTTTCTTATTGTGACATTTTGCCCTTCACAAATAACGTAGTCATATTCTTCAAGAAGGCTTCCAGAAAGAAGAGTAACAGTATATTCTACCTGTCTTGGTACGGTTAATGTATTATTGAATATTAAGAAATAAAGGCCATCCTGATTAAATGTATATTGAAAATTAGTCTTAGCTCCAGAATAAAATTTCTTATATTCAATAGGATGCCTTGAGTCATTATTCCCAAATACATAAAGGCTGTTATGTTGCTGATTATCAATTATATACAAGTCAATTGCTTTACTGTCATATGTTTCATATGCTATGTTTATTTTAGTACCCTTAGTAACTGGTACTTTGACCCACCAGTAACCAAGAGAAGGTATTTCTGCTATTTCGTTTGATATTACATTTCCCGACGTCTGTGTTTGCGTTTCAGTCTGCTTTTGACTGGAACCTGGTGTTGAACACATGGCTGCAAGTGCTATTAAGATAATCAATCCAAATGAAAAAATAATTTTTTTCATCATTAGTATATAAAATTAGAAGTTTAAATAACTATTGTTCTTAATAACTATATAGTCTTTGAAATGGTCTAGAATTCATTGGACATAGTTTTACAAATTCATTTAAGTTATATTTTTCTTTAGAGTTCATATCGGCTGAGTATTCATTTAAAATATTTGTCAGGAAATTCAAATCCCATTCGTCAAGTTTAGAAACAGTAACGCCCTTCCCAATACTATATTCATCGACAATTCCTCTGACGTAAATAGCCCCGCCATGCATCCCGACTCCAATATAATTACTGTCCAGTTTAACTTTATTTTTACATAGTACGACTATAATTCCTGAAGCCATATACTCGCCGAGAAAGTCACCTGCATCCTCGCCTATTACTATAACGGGTATCTTCTCCCCAAAAGCTTTCATATGGATGCCACATCTATAACCAACTTTTCCCTTAACAAATATCTTTCCTCCCCTCATAGCATAACCTAAGATATCTCCAGCGTCGCCATGAACAACGATTTTGCCACTGTTCATTGTATTTCCAACGCAGTCTTGAATATTTGCGTTTACAAATATATTTGGGCCATCCATCATGCCTCCAAGATCATTCCCAGGAACGCCGTTAATAATTGCACGAATGCCATTTTTTATGCCTGCAAAAAGATATCCTTGCCCATTGACATTATTTAGCAGAATCTCATTTTCACCTTTCTCAATGGCTTTTCTAATTGACTTATTGATGTCAGTATGATTAAGTCCTTTACAGTTTAGAATCATTCAATCCCTCGGTGTATGATTTTACTATAACTTCTCTCAGATTTCTAGGTATACTATAAAAATTAATTTTAGAATTTAGAAGATCTTCTTTTATTGATGTAACGTCAATATTACTTCTGATAATGTTATTAAGTATTCCTGCTCTATCAATATCGCCTAAAAGTGCGGCTCCTATTAGTTTTCCATTTCTTATAACAAGTTTTCTATATACTTTTTTATTTTTTTCATAAATGGATAACACTTCATCATTTTCTGATTGCTTTAACAATCCCATTGTGATCATTTGAACATCAAATATTTTTAAGGAATTCATTGGGTACCATGTGTCTAGTTTATATTCTCCCCCTGCCATATTGATCCCAGCACAGTACCCTCCATTGAAAGCATTTGGAAGTATTGGAATATTGCAGAATTTATCTTCAAATTTATTATAGACTTCCGTGACATCACCTGCTGCGAAAACATCTTTAATGTTTGTCCTCATGTGGTCATCAACTTTTATTCCAATATTAATAGAAAGTTCAGTTTTTTCAAAAGGAGATACCTCAGGTTTAACGCCTTTACATGAAACAATTGCGTCACAAGTAACTGTTGAGGTGTCCATTTTAACTTCTATTTTCTTACCTTCTTTTTTTGCACCAATAACTTTAGTAGAAAGAAATAGTTTTACGCCCTTTTCAATTATTTCATTATTTAAAATCTCAGAAATCTTTTCATCGCCTAAAGAACTCAATACTCCCTTTGAATTAACAATTAAAGAAACGTCTTTCCCAATTTTTTGGAGATACTCAGAAAGTTTTACTCCAATAAGTCCTCCCCCAAGAATTACTATTTTATCTTTGGTTACTAACGATTCCTTAAGTTTTAGAGCTTCATCTAAGTTTGTAAAAGAGTAGATTTCTCCTTCAAATCCTTTGATAATTGGGATATTTGCTTTGGCTCCAGTTGCAATAAGCAATTTATCATAGTTTATTTTGTCATCCTGCAAAAGTACTAATTTATTCTTAAAATCAATTGATTTTAGAACTTGACCGAACAATGTTGATACATTGTTTTTATTGTAAAATTCCTCATTTCTGTAAGATATAGTTTTTATATCATTTTGATTAAGAATTTTGTAAAGTTGAGGTTTTGAATAAGAGATACAGTTTTCTTTAGAGATTAGAACAATTTCACCTTCAGAATCTTTAGATCTTATTCCCTCTATTGCACCTATGGCCGCAGCCCCGTTACCGATAATAACATACTTCATCTAATCTTCCTCGTAAATCAGAGCTTTGTTTGGGCAGTTTAAAACACATATTGGTATTTCCTCATTGAAACAGTGATCACATTTAAAAGCCTTTTTTTCTCCTCTTTTTATAGCTCCAAATGGACATACCATTATGCACATCCAACATCCAACACATTTTTCATTGTCTATTAGGACTGTTCCTTCTTCAATTTTAATTGCTCCCATTGAACATGCTTTGATACATAGTGGATCCTTGCAATTCATGCATACTATCGATCCACAAGAGTAATCCTTTTGCTCAAACGACATTCTAGGAGGCTCCTTTTCATTTTCAAATTTATAGGCTAGTAAAATGTCTCCTGATTTAGAATGTTTTACAGTACAATGAACTTCACACAATCTGCATCCTATACAAAAATCTTCGTCACAAATTATTCTTCTTTTCATTGTCACATCCCCGCATGTTCAATACCCATTATCTTAGACTCTAGTTCAGTAAAACCTATCCCTCTAAGTCTAAGCCTATTGCCTCTTAGAGCTTCAATTGCATTTATTCCCATACTTCCAAGGATTTCTTTTATTTCGAGATTCCAGCTATTGATAAGATTTGTTAATTTCTCAGCACCTACATTAGGATTAAGCCTTCTAGTCAACAAAGGATCCTGAGTTGTGAGGCCCCAGTTACATTTTCCCTTGTAACATTTCTGACATAAAGTACATCCCATTGCAATTAATGCTGCTGTGGCTATGTATACTGCATCAGCACCTAAAGCAATGGCTTTAACAGCGTCAGCACTTGATCTTATTCCTCCTGCGGCAACTATAGAAACTTCATTTCTGATACTCTCATCCCTTAGCCTTTGATCTATTACAGCTAAAGCAATTTCAATTGGCATTCCAGTATTATCCCTGATAACTGAAGGTGCTGCGCCTGTTCCCCCTCTAAATCCATCAACAACAATCACATCTGCCCCTGCTCTTACGATGCCTGAGGCAATAGCTGCGGCATTATGAACGGCTGCAATTTTTACAAAAACAGGTTTTTCGTAGTTAGTTGCCTCTTTAATCAAAGAAATCAATTGTTTCAAATCTTCAATAGAGTATATATCGTGATGCGGTGCTGGAGATATTGCATCAGTACCAGAAGGGATCATTCTTGTTTCTGATATCTCTACAGATACCTTTTCTCCAGGGAGATGTCCTCCTATCCCAGGTTTAGCTCCTTGACCTATTTTGATTTCGATTGCTGCACAAGCGCTCAAATAGTCAGTATCGACTCCAAATCTTCCAGAGGCTACTTGCCCTATGGTGTTATTACCATACTTGTATAATTTTTTATGCAGTCCCCCTTCTCCAGTGTTGTAAAATGTCCCCATTTTTGTTGCTGCACGTGCCAAAGATTCACATGCATTAAGACTTATGGACCCATAAGACATTGCCGAAAACATAATTGGTGTTTCTAGTTTTATTTGCGGGGCTAGTTTAGTGTCAAGAGATATTTCACCGTTTTCATTCTTTA
>LNGD01000021.1 GCA_001587675.1 Candidatus Methanofastidiosum methylothiophilum | reverse complement strand
CAAGTTCCTTTGACCTTATTATCCATGCTATCTTTTTGTCGTTAAGCTTTGCCATACCCTTGTATCGTTTCCACAAGGGAAATGATTTTGGGATAAGACAACCTCATTGATTATTCCAAATATTTATAAATAACATTATAAAAGTTTCTTTTATGAAGTCTGTAGGCAGAGTTCTGCATTCGATTGGACCATTATTTATTCTGAAGTCAAAGAAAGTTAAAATTAGAGATCTCGGAACTGATGCCTATATTGGAGATCGAAAGATTGGAAAGATTATAGAACTTTTCGGCCCAGTTGATAACCCATACGTTAAGATTGTCACTAGAAAGGACATTAAAGATAGAAAAAAACTTGTTGGAAAAGATGTATCAATTAGGTAATATTTGAGGTCTTATATGAATAATATCGTAAAGACATTATTTATAGTATTGTTGCTTGTATCCTCTTTTTCAAATTTCAAACCTGTGTCAGCTGAAGATATGGGTCTATCTGTTGAAATTTTACCATCATTTTCTATAGCAGTCCAACAAGATATTCCAAAATTTGTAGAACTTGCATCCAAGAATAAAGTTAGTACAATCTTTTTGCATGTAAAAAGTGGAACGAGCAGTACTCCATCATCAGGTATAGTTTATTATAATAGCAGAATTGCCCCAACATTCTATAATTTTGATGTCCTATCGATAATGATTGATGAAGCTCACGAAAAGAATATCAAAGTGTATGCTGTTATCCCAATTTATTACGATGTAATTGCTTCAAATAAAGGCTTTGCCTCAGATGGACCACAATCGGATGGATGGGTATGTCCGCAAAAAGGATTCAATTATGAAAAAAGCATAATTGAAGAAATATCAAACCTATACAAAGTAGATGGGATTGTACTTGATTATTTTGGATATCCAAATAATCTTAATTGCCAATGCCCGGATTGTATAAAAGAGTTCACTAATAAATACAAGCTAGATTCACAAAAATTAAATCTAGAAACTGAAAAGCAAAATAATTCTGATGTGTGGATTAAATGGAATACATACAGGGCCGATAAACTTGCTAGTCAATTAAAAATTCTCTCTGAAAGCGTCAGAGATAATAAAAAACTAGAACTTGGGGTAATTATACCTCCGACAACTTACAGAGATTATTATGAAAATACTGACTTTGGGATAGATCCAAAAAAAATAGGGAAGTATATTGATTTCTTAATTTTTAGGCGCCAAGGATTGCCTTCAGACTATATTTCAGATGCAATCAATGGTTACAATCTTCAATTTGAAAAAGACATCTATGTGAGTGTAGAAAACAAGGATATTGGAGTTTTAAACTTAGCCTATTCAAACTCAGATTTTGCGAAAGGAGTAATATATTTCCAAAGGAATCCCTGGACTGACAAAAGTTTTGTCAGGATAAACAAGTCAAGAAATGAATCGGTCGATACTTGGGCAGTTAGAGTTGATTCAAGAGAATATTTCAATCTTGATCTTGATGCCTTAGTTCCAATATGGAAAAACAATAATATTAATACAGTTATTATTAGCGCAGGTAGACCTTACTGGATCAATTTTAGGTGGAGCGGTCATGATAAAGAATATAGTACTTTTGTTCAGCAGTCAAGTGGGGATCCTTTAGATAGAATGGTAGACAGATTGAAGAAAGAAGGATTTAAAGTTGTAGTATCTTTCAGTTTAAATAGCCCTGAATACATTCAGGCTAATCCTGCATCTGCTGCTCTTGATTATGTTTTTTCAAGAAGTACTTCAAAGGTATCAATGATAGAGATAACCCAAGGAGCATACGGGAAATATTACATTGATACAGTTGAACATATTGCTAAAAATTATGATATTGATGCCATTTTGATCACGAATGGAGATTTTTATGAATACAGTTTTGATGCTTTGTGTGAGGCTGAGTATCTGAAATACATGAACTCAAGGGGCGTTACAGTTTTTGAATGGCCAAAAAAAGGTCTTGCAGTTAATATTGATGATAGTACAATAACAAATTGGCAGAATTATGAAATGGAGAAATTTTACTCCAATCTGAAAAATAGAATAGTCGACTACGAAGTAGAACTTTGGGTATCTGCAAAAACAGACGAGAAGGATCCCAATACCTTCTCTAGAAAATATGGCCAGGATCTTACAATGCTAAATAAATACGCTACAAGAGTCGTTGTGAATGCTCCAGTTTCATCTCTAGATGCACCTGATAAAAATAAAATATATGCTGAATTGCTTAATGAAGAAGGGATTACTTACATTTTAGATATGCCGTTAGTCAAAGGTACAAGCACTAATTTGACTCCGGAAGAATTTGATTCTGTTATTCAAAAATCAGTTGAAGGTGGAACTAAGTCAGTAATTATATCCTCAAACTATTTGGCAAACGAATCAATATGGAACTCCATTCTAAAAATGTCATTGTATAAAGAAATTTATGGAATCGATGATGCACAGCTATTCAATCTTTATGACCAAGGAAGATATGAAATATTAAAGGAAAAACTAGATGAAATAAAGGAGCTAAAAAAAGAAGAGATAGTTTCATTTAGAAATCAATCAAAAACAAAAATTAATTCTCTTGAAGTATTAGTTCAAAGCGTTGAATCAAGAATGACAAATGCAAAAAATCTAAATCTTGATACTTCTAAAATTGATGAGAAATGGAATTTTGGAAGAAGGGAGTACAGCCTTTCAAAAACTTCTTTTATAGAAGGAAGATACAAAGAATCATTAGACCAGTCAGACAATGCTGAAATAGTATTAAAACAGGTAGATTATGAACTTCAGACGAGGATAGATTCATTATATTCCTCAAGAATGTTTATAGGATTTACAATAATAATCGTATTTGTAATCTTTCTTTTCCTAATTTATTACTTATTTAGATAAAAGGTAATTAGATTTAAATATTCCTGTTTTCTATGATAAATAATATAACATTAATGATTGATAAGAGTGATATCTATGGTAAAAAATACTATGTTTAATATGCCTGAAAAAAAATATAGATGGATTCTTTTAATAACTCTGGCCCTAGTTTATTTTTTTGTGTACTTCCACAGAGTTTCATCTGCCGTAATATCAAAAGATTTGCTTTATGAATTTGGAGTATCAGCCCTATCTCTAGGATTATTGTCTTCGATGTATTTCTACACATATTCATTATTTCAAATACCAGTAGGAATTTTCACAGATACAATAGGCCCTCGAAAGACAATAGCTTTTCTTACAATATTCTCTGCAGTTGGGTCTTTCTTATTCGGAATAGCATTGAATTTTAATATGGCACTTGGTGCTAGATTAATAATTGGTGTGGGTGTTTCAGGCGTCTGGATACCTGCACTAAAATTGTTTTCAAGATGGTATTCAAAAAGAGAGTATGCAACAATGGTGGGCATTCTACTTGCCGTTGGTAATATTGGGGCACTCTCCGCTTCTTATCCCTTAGCTATAATTGTAAATGACTTTGGATGGAGATTTGCATTTTATGTAATCAGTATAATATCAGTTTTCCTTGCTATTATATCCTGGGTATTCATAAGAGATTCGCCTGAGTATTATCTAAAGAAAACAGGTGAACTCAAAAACGCTACTTCAAATTCCAATAAACAATCTATATCAAAGAACCATTTTAAATTAATTTTCAAAAACAAAGATGTTTGGATACTTTCCATATGGCTATTTGTAGTATATGGCGCTCTGTTGGCATATCAAGGCTTATGGGGATACCCCTATTTCAGGGATGTATTTAATCTACCAAAGGCAACATCTGGTTTTATACTAATGTTTGTAAGTATAGGTATGCTTATAGGATCTCCTTTTGTGGGATATTTCTCAGATAAAATTATGAAGAGTAGGAAAAAGGTAATTATTATCTGGCTTGGTTCCTTTATATTGCCATGGATTGTTATCTCGTTCTTTACTGCCAAAATAAATATAGGATTACTTTACTTACTTTCATTCTGGATGGGATTCTTCGGATGCGGAAATGTGGTAGTTTTTGCCATAATAAAGGAACAATTTCCGTTAGAGATAACTGGAACAGTCCAAAGTATTGTGAATGTATTCCCGTTCGTAGGCGCTGCTTTTTTCCAAACTTTTCTAGGATATATACTTGACCTTGTAGGAGGTACTCAAGGCGTATATCCTGTAGCTGCATATAGTCTAGCATTCAAATTCGTGTTTGCATTCGTTATCGCTGTATTCATCATGTCTTTCTTTGTCAAAGAAACACTTACAACAGATTGAGAGGTATGTTTTTTGAAAGCCGACGCAAAAAGAATTGAGAGAGATATAGAGGAAATTAATAAGTTCAATTTGACTCCCGGTTCTGGAATAACTAGGTTAACTTTTACTAAAGAGTATATGGGGGCATTGAACTACATATTAGGAGAACTTGAAAAAATTGGTGCTGAAGTGCAAATAATGAGGGGCGGAAATATCAGAGCACGTTTCCAAGGGCTAGAAAAAAATGCACCTTCCGTTATGATCGGCTCCCACATAGATAGCGTTTTCCAAGGTGGCATGTACGATGGCATAGTGGGCACAGTAACATCTCTTGAAGTGGTCAGGCTGATTTATGAAAATAAAATACCTCATAAGAATCCAATTGATTTTGTCATTTTTGTCGAGGAAGATGGATCAAGATTTTCCACAGTACTACTTGGTAGTAGAATATGGGCGGGTAAAGTAAGTAACGAAGACCTCTCAAAAATCTTGGATAAGGAGGGCACAAGTTATTTGGATGCTATGAAGAAATCAGGCCTTATTCCAAAAGATGAAGGACTTTTAGAGGGAAACAAAATAAAGGCAATGATTGAGCCACATATTGAACAGAGCTTAGTCCTTGAAAGCAAAGGTCTTTCAATAGGCATAGTTGAAGTCATTGCCGGTATAAAACAACTTGAGTTGACAATTGAAGGTGTATCCAATCATGCTGGTGCAACTCCTATGAATCTTAGAAATGACGCCCTGTGTGGTGCAGCTGAAATTATTCTAAATGTGGAAAGAATAGGTTCTAAAAAAGGAACTTCTGTAGCAACAGTAGGTTTTGTAGAAGTAATCCCCGGCAAGACCAATATCATACCAGGAAAAGTTAAAATGACCCTTGATATCCGGGACAAAGATGATGCCGTTCTAAATGAAATAGCTGACAGTATAATGGAATCTATTGAATCTACCTGCAAGAATAGACAACTCAAATTTAATATTAAACAAGTATCATATACTAAACCTGTTCTTTTATCTAAAAAGATAGCTAAAACTATTGAAGATACTGCAAAAAAACAGGGAATTAAAACATTAAGGATGGTTAGCGGCGCAGTTCATGACTCTTCTATAATTGCGGAATTTACTGATGTAGGTATGATATTTGTTCCAAGTAAAAATGGAAGAAGCCACTGTCCCGAAGAGTACACAGATATCAAAGACATAGAAATTGCTGCAAATATCCTCCTAGATTCTGTAATAGATTTGTCAAAATAGACTAGAAGATAAACTGAAGAATAACTAACCATAAATTAAGATAGAAAACTGAAAGCAGGGAAGATATCAAATTTAATGAGGCTATAGTTTCTTTGAAAAAATCATATCTCTCACTTAAGACTATTGTGGAAACGGCAATAGGCATTCCATGCATAAGAACTATAATTGTACTTTCAAATGATGGCAAGGGATATAAGAATTTAAGGATTATTACTGCCACCAAAGGTAAAAATATAATCCTAAGAAGGCTTAAACCAAAAGCTGTTTTGAGATTTCCATAATTTCGCCCATACAAAAATAATCCAAGCATGAATATTGCAACAGTTGCAGTAGTGCTTCCAAGCATATGTAAGGAAGTTGATAAGAAAATTGGAATTTCTAATCCAATCAGATTCACTATAAGTCCTAAAAGAGTTGATAGTATGAGTGGATTTTTAGAAAATCTTTTTATTAACGTTTTAATTTTAGATTCGTCTTCACCATCTAATTTGTAAAGCTCTAAGGCCGATGTTGCAGTAATAACGCTAACAAAACTTATTGTTGATGCGGATAAAGCAGATAGCCTTTCAGCTTCTGATGTTCCAAAGGCAAATATAATGAAAGGAATTCCAAAAAATGCCAGACTGCCAAATACTGTTGTTACAATTAAAAGATAAATTGTTTTCTTATCCTTGACAATTCTCAGAAAAAAAATAATCAAGAAAATTCCCAAAGCTAAAAAAGTAGGTGCCAATCCAGCAAAGACGTATTTTAATGTTTCATTTGAGAAATTTACTTCATAGATATTTATAAAGAAAAGCGAGGGAAGAGCGAAATAGTAAATGTATGAACTTAATACACGTTCATCTCCCTGTTTTAGTAAATTATTTCTCCTTGATAGATACCCAAGAAAGATCAGAAGCAATATTGGAACAGAAGTTCTAAGAATTACACTCACTTTACCCCTCTGACTTTTAGATATTTGAATTAATTTAAATTCTTTTGTATGTTATTCCAAAAACGCTTAAATTCCTGAATATAAATCCAATGTTGTCATGAGTAACGACCTCTATCCCAAGAAAATTTTTCCAGAAGAACCCGGCATCTATATAATGAAAGATTCGGAAGGTAAGGTCCTATATGTTGGTAAAGCTAAATCACTGAGAAAAAGACTATCTTCATATTTCCAAAAAAATATCCCTGATAGAGTATCTTTTCTCATGAATCGAGTTGAAGATATTGAGACCATAGTAACGGATAATGAAACTGAGGCTCTCTTGCTTGAATATAATTTAATAAAAAAATACAAACCACGCTATAACATCCATTTTAGAGATGACAAAAAATACCCATATATCAAGATAACAAATGAGGAGTACCCAAAAATAATAGTTTCAAGAAAGGTAGATGAAGATGGTGCTTTTTACTTTGGCCCATATTCAGACGTAGGTTCTGCAAGGAGAATGCTTGCACTGGCTAGGAATATATTCAAAATACGAAGCTGTAAGAAGATGGGAAATAGGCCCTGCCTTAATTACTACATAAAAAGATGTTCTGCCCCTTGCTCAGAAGAAATATCAAAAGAGACATATAGAGACAGTATTAAAGATCTCCTCATGTTTTTTGACAATAAAGGCGAAGAGCTTATTTCAAAACTTACTAAAGAAATGGAAATCAATTCAAAAGAACTTGAGTTTGAAAAGGCCGCAATCTTAAGAGACAAAATAGACGCAATAAGAAAATCTATGGAACAGCAAAAAATATTTTTGGATTCCCCAATTAATAAAGATGTAATTGGATATTACGATAAGGTATCAGTATGTATTTGCATTATTATGGTCCGAAATGGTGTCCTAACAGGAACAAAAAATTTTCCCATTGAGGATGCCATATTTGAAAAGGAAGAAACATTGTCTTCTTTCCTAAAACAGCATTACATTGATAATTTTCTTCCAAGCAAAATAATCTTACCTTTTGATATTCCAGAAAGAGGAGAGATTCAGAAATTCCTCTCTAGTAAGGAGGATAATTTGATTATAACTCCAGCTTCAACTGTAAGAGAAAAAGAAGAAGTTCTGCTTGCAACTAAAAATGCAGAGCTGTTCTTATCGTCACAGAAGAAAACACCACTTGAGGGACTGAGGGAATCTCTTGGGCTTGAAAATATTCCAAGAAGAATAGAAGGATATGATATTTCAAATATTGGGCCTGAACTAAAAGTTGGATCCCAAGTAACATTTATTGATGGGAAGCCTTCAAAAGAAAACTACAGAATATATAAAATAAAGACCGTTGCCGGTCAGGACGATATCTCATCTCTAAGAGAAGTCTTAAATAGAAGATTAAAACATACTGAGTTCCTCCCGGATTTGATACTTATTGATGGTGGCAAGGGGCATCTTAACACAGCACTTTCTGTTCTTAAATCTGAACGATTAGAAATACCAACAGTTGCTCTGGCAAAGCAGGAGGAGGACCTCTACACAGAAGACGGATTGAATCCCAAAATGGAACCTGATTCAAAGAATCTTTTAATTAGAGTGAGGGATGAAGCCCATAGATTTGCCATAAAAAATCTTAGAAATATGAAAAGAAAGACTAGCATGTCGTCACCTTTAGATGGGATAGCAGGTTTAGGCCCTAAGAAAAAGGCTTTGCTCCTAGAACACTTTGAGTCAATAGATAATCTAAAGAAAGCAAAGTTAGAGGAAATTGAATCAGTTGTTAGAAACAAAGAACTCTCTGAAATGATTTTTAACAAAATTAAGAATATGGCATAAGATTACCGATAAGCGAAATTGAAAACCTAAAACAAAAACCATATATATAGTAGCCTACAATTAGCAACATGGACTCTGAATTCAAAGAACTTTTTATCAGCGCAAAGAACAAAATAATTCAGTACAGAAATTCCCATATCAAAGTCATATCTCACATTGACGCAGACGGTATTTCAGCAGCTGCAATTATGTCACTCGCCCTTGATAGAATGGGGATAAGCCACGAGGTACATTTTACGCCCTTAGATGGAATCCCTTCTTCAGAGCTAGGGGACCTCACAATATTCTTAGACATGGGTAGCGGTCAGATAGATTACTTAATGGCTGAGCATGAAGACAAAGACATTATTATTATTGATCATCATCAAGGAGATTATCCCAAATCACCCTTCTTAGAAGTTAATCCAAACAAGTTTGGGTATAGTGGATCTGAAGAGGTAAGTGGTTCAGGTCTTTCATATCTTTTATCCCTTGAACTTGATAACAACAACAAGGACTTATCCTCAATTGCCATAGTCGGCGCAGTTGGGGATATGCAGGGTTCATGGGGAGGACTAAAGGGATTAAACAGAGATATCCTGCTTGACAGTATTGAAAGAGGCCTCGTCAAAGCCCAAGAAGACCTTCTCCTTTACGGTAGGTCAACTAGGCCCATTTACAAATCACTCCAATATTTTTCTGATCCCCCAATCCCAGGAATTACTGGAAGCGATTCAAATGCAATGGCGCTCTTAAATAGCCTTGGTATTCCATGTTACGAAGATGACTGGAGGACCGTTTCTGATATGACTTCAGACGAAAAGAAAAAGCTTGCAACTGAAATCATAAGAAAAACAATTATGGCAGTTCCTCAGGAATATGTCTGTTACATACCACAGATGATAATGGGTGAATCATATTCATTATTAAAAGAAGAGGAAAGAAGTCCGCTTAGAGATGCCGCTGAGTTTGCAACTTGTCTAAATGCATGTGGAAAAAATGGCAGGCCGGAAGTAGGGTATTATGTATGCAAAGGAAATCGTGGGATCTACTTTGACATAATGTTGGGACTCCTTAGAAAGCACAGGCAGAATATTGCTAGAAGTATAAACATTGTGGAGAGCAGGGGTATTATTGTAAAGGATAAATTCCAATACTTTGATGGCAGTGGTATAAACGATACAATAATAGGGACAGTGGCAAGTTTAGTACTAGGAAATCAAGATACAGACCCTTTTCTGCCAATAGTCGCCTTTACGAACATGGTAAACGACCCAAACATATATAAAATCTCTGCACGCTGCTCAAAACTGTTGGTGCTTAAAGGCTTAAATCTAGGGAAAGAAATAAAGAAAAGTGCAGAATCAGTAGGCGGTAAAGGAGGCGGCCACCCCCCTGCTTGCGGAGCCTATGTGCCAATTGATAAATTGACGGAATTCCTGAATATATTTGAAGAAAATGTAGCAACTTGTATTTAGAGTGTTTTTATGAGCATGACAAACGTTTCTGAGTATCTTACTATCCCAAAAGATAGAATTTATGTTAATCCTTCTGATGAATTTTATATTAATTATCTAAAACCTTATTATGTTATTACTAAGGATGGGCAGTATCTTTTTGCTTGTACACAAAAAGGGAGGAGACCTGATAGGGTATTTTACATGGTCCCAAAGGGGTATAAGCTTGGAACTGGACAAAGAAGTTTTGATATTGACACTGGAAGAGCAATCTACAGCATAGTGATGGACTATCTAAGAGAGATTCCTCCAATAATAATGGCAGACGGTATCCAAGGCGAAAAGGGGTACGAGGTAGGCCTAAGAACAATTGTAAGTGTAGCAAATCCCCATAGCGCATACATCGCATGGATGGGAAAAATGATGGTTTTCCCTCCAAAAGAAAATGTCAAGCCAAGCTGTTACAATTTCATAATACCTGAAAAACTTCCTGAAAAATATATTAATGAAATAAAGAAAGTATGGCCCGAATATAATGAAAATGAACCCTTATCCCTTTATGATTTTACTGAAATGGAAAATGATTCAAGGAGTGTTTTGAATCTCGGAATTAATTACTTTGGAGGGGCATTCAAAAAACCAAATCTAACAATGGTTTGGAATAAAGGGGAATCTGATAATATGATTTCTTTCCACGCTGGCCTTTCTGAAAACTCAGTTATAATTGGACTCAGCGGGACGGGTAAAACGACACTCACAGTTGGCCCAAATCTTGAACAAGATGATGCTGTTTTAGGAAAAGTGATTTCAAAAGAAGATAAAATCGTTGATGTTAAGTTAGTAGGGCTTGAAGCTGCAAGCTTTGCAAAATCAGAAGGTCTATCTGAGAAAAGTCCAGAGTATCCAGGATTAATGAAATCAAAAGATGGGAAACACATAGTATTGGCAATGAACATTGACTGTGAAGGTGTAGACTACGTTAAGAAAGAGATAAATGGATATTTAGTTGAAGTACCTGTTGCAACTGGGGAAATAGGGTCTTTACTATGTAAAAACTATGAGAAAAGTGGAACGACGAATGGTCGATTCATATTCCTTTTCAGTGATTTGAATTCTTCCTGGGCAAAAAAGGACAAGTACTTAAGAAATTTTGTTTTGAGTTTTAAAAGATATGATATTTTTAATCCGATTGTCAAAGTCACAAATCCACTTATGGCAGTTGCATTCGACAGTGCTTGTGAAAGTATAATAACTTCTGCTGTTTCAGGTAAAATTCCTGGAACAAGGGTACGATCTTATTCTGCTACTGACTTCATGGCGAGGGAGCAAGCTGAGCAGGCAGTTCTTAAAAAGAAAGTATTTATGGATATGGGGCTCGGACACGGGGGTAAAATTAATTTCTTGATTATCAATACAGGTTTCGTTGGAGAGTTTGACCTTAGCGGCAAATCTATTGGAGGAGAAAAGATTACTGTTTCAGATTCAAAAACACTTCTAAAGCTTTCAACTAATGGACTTATTAAGAACTGGATAAAAGACCCAGTATATAGTTATCTAGTTCCGCTGCCAAAAGAACTTAGTGAAGTGCATGGAATGAAGAACTTTGGTCAGAGATTCAATCCACTAAACTATTATTCTCCAAATGAATATTTGGAATTTGTAAAGATTGATCTAAAGGAAAGAAAAGAATTCTTACACAAGATATTTTCTTCGCAAAACAAGTTCTCGGAACTTGAGGATGTTATCGGGGTGTGGGATGAAATCGCTTTACCTTCGCCAAAGGAAATCAAAAAGTTCTATGACACATACTATTCATGAGTACCGAAAAGCTTTAAAATAAGTTCATTTAACATCATGTAGCCCGGCGTGGCCTAGTCTGGTTAGGGCAGTGGACTGTAGATCCACGGATCGCTGGTTCAAATCCGGCCGCCGGGACTCGTTTTTAACTAGAAATCGACTATGTGTTATATGGAAAAAATTTATTTTCCCTTCTTTCCTTATTTTTTTCCATATGTTTATATAGAAGAAAATCCTAAACTAATCGTTATTTAATTTAAAAATTAGTGGAGGGAAAAATGTGAAAAAGATAGTATTTGTGGTTGCCTTAATATTCTTCTTAGCAACAATGAGCATGGCAAGTGCAGCAACTAACAAGACCGTATATGTTAGAGAGCTATGCAGAAGCGATGAGATAATTATATATGGTATATTTGATCCATCGGATAATAGCATAATAGATAGCCTAGAAGCAAAGGGATTTCTTGACTTAATCGACAAGCTCAAAGAATATGAAGAAAAAGAAGGAATACACTTGATATGGAACTACTACACAAAGAAAAGAACAGAAGTCGGATTTGGAGAATTTGAGATTAATTGTACTTAATATATATTTTTTATTTTATGATTAATCTATTCATTTAAGTAATGCTTATATTCTCCTATTGTTTTAATAGTTCATGTTTTCTCTAGAATCGAGATGGAAAATTCTAATAATCCTATCTATGTCAGCGATTCTTTCATTTTCACTTTGGTTTAGTGCAAATGCTGTAATCCCTCAATTGACAGATTATTTCAATCTAACAAACTCTGAAAAGAGTTTGCTTAGCATTATAGTAACAATAGGATTCATATCAGGGGCCCTTACCTATGCAGTCCTTAACTTACCAGACGTATTCAAAACAAAAAATGTATTTGCGGCATCTGCAGCACTTGGTGGTGTAACAAGTTTTATTGTAACATTTTTTGTAGAATCTTTTTCTATTTTATTGGTGATAAGGTTCTTTACAGGATTTTTCTTGGCCGGAGTTTACCCCCCAGGAATGAAACTAGCATCTTCTTGGTTCCAAAAAGAAAGAGGTTTTGCAGTAGGTTGTATGGGTGCTTCACTAGCCTTAGGTTCTGGTATGCCCTATCTGTTTAATTTGACAGGTATCCCTGAATGGAGAGTCCTAATAAGCTTCTCAGGGCTTGCCGCTATTATAAGTGCCATTCTAGTTTTTCTATTTGTGAAAGAAGGCCCATACACAGCAGGTACAATCAAATTCAGATTAGAGAATATTAAAGAGATTCTTAGTAACAGAGAATTAAGATTAGTAAATTTTGGATATTTCGGCCATATGTGGGAGCTCTATGCAATGTGGGCATGGATCCCTATCTTTTTAAGAGAATCATATATCCAATCTGGAGTAAATAATCATTCGGACTTGTTTTTTTCATTAATCACCTTCTTGATATTCCTGTTTGGGTCATTTACAACATTTATTGGTGGACGAATTGCAGATAAATTTGGTAAAGCTCAATTTAACATATTAATGCTTTCAATCAGCGGATTTTGCTGTTTGGCCATAGGTTTGACATTTAGCTTTAACAGGATAGCTATGATAATAATCTCTTTGGTATGGGGCATGGCCGTAGTGGCAGATAGTCCTCAATATTCTGGCCTTGCAACTGAAGTAGGCGATAAAAAATATATGGGAACTGCGGTGACTGTGCAACTAGCAATTGGCTTTTTTATATCGATTATTTCTATAAAACTAATCCCAATTATCGTAGACTTATTCAGTTGGAGGTATGCCTTTACAGTTCTATTTTTAGGGCCACTATTTGGAGTTATATCCCTAAATAATCTAAGGAAATCAAAATAAATATTTCAAAAACTCTTATATATTTCCTATTATTAAATTGAGTATGAAGAAAATTTTTCTGATAATCGTACTCGGGCTCATGGCTTTTTCGTTTGGCTGTGTAGGCCAAGGGCCAGAAGGAATTGTATTCAAAGATAAAGAAGTGCCTGGATGTGTTCCAGATCTAGCCATAACTGATGCAAGTTGGAACGGTACTAATCTTGTCGTGAAAGGTGAAGCAACAAACAATTGCACCCAAAATGCCAATGATTTCTCGGTTAAGGGCCAGTATTATGCAAAGGATGGGAAGGATCTAGGAATTGAACGTGTCATTGTCAAAGACATAGATGTCAAAAATAAAAAGAGTTTCACAATTACTTTCCCAGACCCGGACAGGAAAGTAGTTAAGTATGAACTTAGCATAGATCGAATCTATTGGAAACAATAATTACTTTTTTTATTTAGAAATACTTTTATAGTAAGCATTGAATATAGCCTTTAATGGAAGAGATTTTTAACAATGTTTTTATTGATGGTGACAAACTATATACCAAGAACCTTATTTCTGGTGAGAAGGTATACGGTGAAAAATTAATTGATTACAAGGGAAAAGAACTCCGGGAATGGAATCCAAGAAGGTCAAAACTTGCTGCAGCAATAATGAAAGGCTATAGGGAACTACCCTTTAAGAAAGATTCAAAAATATTATACCTTGGGGCCTCTACTGGAACAACTGTTTCACATGTTTCAGATATCGTTGAGATAGGAAAAATATTCTCTGTTGAAATATCTGAAAGGAGCATGAGGCAGTTCCTGAAGCTTTCTGAAATGAGAGAAAATGTATACCCAATTCTAGGGGATGCATCAAGACCAAATCTATACTCTGGACTTCTTGAACAAGTTGATTTTATCTACCAAGACGTTGCCCAAAAGCATCAACAGGAAATACTTGTAAAAAATTCAGTCTATCTGAAAAAAAGAGGTATAGTATTCTACTGTGTTAAAGCAAGAAGTATTGACTCCATAAGGGCACCTGAAGAAATATTCAAAGAAGAGATAAAGAATCTAGAAAAATATTTTAATGTGATAAAAACTATTGATCTTTCACCATATGAAAAAGATCATATAATGATAATAGCAAGTTTAAGGTGATTATTTGGAAAAGGTAAAATTAAGGCTTAAGTTACTGGTATCTTATCTCGAAAATGGAGATCCAAAGAAAGCAAGAGAAAATTATCAGCAAATAGCAGAACATCTTGAAGATACAGAATTTAACAAAGGATACTCAAAGGCAATAAACGGCATGATTACATCAGTTGAAAAGAATGACAGAGATTCTATCATATGCAAAATTATTTCAAAAGAAGTTGAAAAACGGGATTTGAAAAAGCTTCTTCTTGAATCAACAAAAAGAGCATCTGTGGAATTCATAACAGATGAAGAAAAAGGTTACGAAACGGCGTGGGTCGACACTCTAACACTATTAGTTGAGAGGGCCGGCGCTTAGAACTTAATCAATGTTAGTTTAACTTGTTCCTCTATATAATATACTCTTTTTAGTAATTTATTCTTTTCTTCCCTTTCGTTGTCAGTTCTAAAGTTTGTTCTTTCAAGCTCAGTTCTAAGTTTGGATAATTTAAGAACTTCTCTAAAAGTTTCCTGTTTTTCAAGTTTTCCTGACAGTAACTTAGTTTCAATAGTTTTAATTGTTTCTTTGAACCTGTTAAGGGCCGCAGAATCTTCTTTTTTTCGTTCTTCAAAAATTCTCTCCTGATAGTCTCCTATATTTGAATAAATGTCCTTTAATTTCTCGGCAATTTTCCTTCCTTCAATTGTCAATCTAAGAAATCTTATCCTACCTTCTTTGTAAGATTCTACGAGACATAAATCTTCTAATTCTTTTAAAATATTAAATACATGAGGATATATAGAATCTACTTCTTCAGCAATGACTTTAGGGTATCTAGGTTTTTCATCGTCAAGCATACTCAAAAGTATCTCTACAGTCTTCTTATTGAAAAAAAGCTCTTTTATATCATCCATAATATAATTTGTTAATATATCCTTAAATTAATTTGCTTTTTTCTGGACAATTATACTTATCCCAGTATCTTATAGCTAGTATAAAGCTAAAGATAAAGCAAAGACAAATTAGAGATAAGTGTAATTTGTTTGGAATTATTCAACAAAGCAGGTATATACGATTAATTTATATACTTTAAAGTTATAAAATGAATGGGAAACAGATGAATAATATAATGTATTTGTATCTTGCAATTGTTAACTTTGTACTGCTTCTGTTCGCTTATTTATCATACACAAAAAATCATCAGCAGATAAAATATCTATATGCGCTTACAATTTCTGAGATTTTGTGGGTTGTACTCTATGTATTCCCTTTAAAGAATTTAACCTCCGACTATGTTAATTGCATTGTAAAACTAATCTAACTGATATTATGTCAAGTGATTCAAATATCTGGAAGAAATACCTAAAGTTCAGTCCACTTAGCCCCCTCATTCTATCAGAGAATAAGGCCATAAACTATTTTGTTAGGCGTGATATCCTTGAGGATGACCCCGGAAACATCGAGTCTCTATGGGAGATGCCTCAAGTTATTTCGCTATTAAATCGACAACAAAATGACGGTTCCTGGAATTACTCTGGCAATAAAGAGAAAATAAGGTCTAAAATGAATTACAATCAGCTTGAAACTTATAGAGTATTGAGGATTTTAGTCGATAAGTACGGCTTAAATAACAAAAATAATGCTATTTCTAAAGCGGCCGAATTTCTATTTTCCTTCCAGAGCGAAGAGGGCGACTTCAGAGGCATTTATGAAAATCAATATACCCCTAATTATTCCGCTGCAATAATGGAAATACTAATTAAATCCGGATATGGCAAAGATTACAGAATTGACCAAGGAATCAAGTGGCTTATTTCAATGAGACAAAGCGATGGAGGCTGGGCTATCCCTTTTAGAACAGTTAGTATGGATATCAAAGATACTTTAAGTGACGAAAAGCCTTTACTAAATAATCCTGAAAAAAAATCTTCACATTTAATAACTGGAATTGTACTAAGGGCATTTGCTGCACACGACCATTACAGAAAATCAATTGAAGCTAGAAATGCAGCAGGATTTCTTAAATCCCAGTTTTTCAAGAAGGATTATTACCCAGACCATTGTACACCGGATTACTGGGAAAAATTGTGTTATCCCTTCTGGTGGACGGATATAGTTTCATCACTTGATTCTCTTTCAAAGCTTCGCTTCACTATTGAAGATCCTGATATCAGGAAAGGGCTAAAATACCTCATCCAAAATCAAAGACCTGATGGTACGTGGAAAGTATACTATGGCCTCCCTAAGGATCCTGATAACAATTTATGGATCACTCTTGCAATTTGTAGATTATTCAAGAAGTATTTTACCAAATAGGGTGTAGATAATCAGTTCTGTGTAATCTGCTAAAAATTTCGCCTGTTACCTAATGATGATTTTTCAACCTCCTTGCCAACTAATTCCATAAAA
>LNGD01000020.1 GCA_001587675.1 Candidatus Methanofastidiosum methylothiophilum | reverse complement strand
GGAAAGAGCGCTCATAATAGAAAATGCATCATGGATTTCAAGTATATCCATATCCTTGGGCGATAATCCTGACATTTTGTAAGCTTTTTTGCTTGCATCGACAGCTGCTGAAAGTGTAGTCATTTGACTTCTATCGTGCACACCTAATGTGTCAGTTGCAAGACCCAGTCCAGAAACGATTATAGGTGTATCAGTAAATTCTCTAGCTTTCTTTTCAGAACATAATATTACAGATGCCGCTCCATCACATATCGGAGCACAGTCCATAAGTGTTAGTGGATCAGCTATGATAGGAGAATTGACAACTGATTCAAGAGTAATTTCCTTCCGATACATAGCATGTTTACTAAAAGGTGCATTCTTATGAGATATAACAGGAAATATCGAGAGTTCTTCTCGTTTAACATTAAATTCATGCATATATCTTCTCATGACTAAAGCATTTAGGGCAACAAAAGATACTCCGTTAAAGGCCTCATAGTCTCTATCAGATGCATTCGCAAGAATAGAAGTTGTTTTAGATGGTAGAACATCGGTCATCTTTTCTACTCCTGTCACAAGAACATAATCATACATTCCTGATTTAACTCCCATATATCCTTCTATGAAAGCTGCACCACCTGAACCACATGCGGCTTCAACTTTAACTGCAGGTATCGGACCAAGACCCGCAAAGTCAGCGATAAGCGCACCAAGATGCTCCTGTTCTATAAACTGCCCCGAAGACATGTTTCCAACATAAAGTGCATCTACTTTATCTATACCACTATCCTCAAACGCCATCCATATTGATTCTATAGCAAGGTCTCTCAATGATTTCTCCCAGTGCTCTCCAACTTTTCCGAGTCCAACTCCAATTACAGCAACATTATCTTCCAATTACTCACACCCTTATTTTCTTTCTATACCTTGCATAATGAGCATAATCAATCTCTTCTCTTCTTTCAATATAGGATTTAACTGATGGTGCTTTACCTTTTCTTTCTGCTAATTTATCAGTTACTTCAAGTGAAAATGAGTCACTTCCTGCACCTGAACCATATGAGGTACAAAAAATTTTATCTCCAGCTTTAGCCTTGTCTAATACAGCGGCAAGTCCTAAAAGTGCTGAGCCTGCATAAGTATTTCCTATATATGGAGAAACTAAACCATCAATTACTTTTTCCTTACTAAATCCAAGTATTTTTGCAACTTCTAGAGGAAATTTTCTGTTTGGTTGGTGGAATATTGCATAATCATAATCATCAGGTTTTGTACCTAGTTCTTCCATTAAAGCTTTTGAGCTGCTTATTACATGCTTAAAGTAAGATGGCTCGCCAGTAAACCTATTACCGTGTTTTGGGTAATGTTCGTGTTGTCTTCTCCAAAAGTCAGGCGTATCTGTTACATAAGATATTGATGCTTCAATGACAGCAAGACTTTCCTTTGCGCTTCCTATTACATATCCAGCGCCACCTGCGGCCGCAGTATATTCAAGTGCATCACTTGGAGCACCTTGAGCCGTGTCAACACCAATCCCAAGAGCATATTTTGCCATGCCCGATCCAACATATGCTATGCAAGCTTGAATTGTTTCACTTCCTGCCTTGCATGCAAACTCCCAATCGGCTGCATTAACGAATGGTGTTGCCCCAATCGCCTCTGCAACTATTGTTGAGGTAGGTTTTACCGCATATGGTTTGGATTCACTCCCTACCCATACAGCTCTTAAATCTCTTGGATTAATTTCAGCTCGTAAAAGAGCATTTCTTGCTATTTCAATGGCTATTGTGACAGAATCCTCATCTGCTCCAGGCACAGATTTTTCTCGAATTGGGACAAGGTTTGGGTCATTTCCCCACACTCTTGCAATTTCTGTATTCTGTATTCGATATTTTGGGATATAAGCACCATAGCCTACAATACCTACAGCTTTACTAGGCTTCATCAAATATTCCTCCGTCCTAACAAATACGATTTTATCGATAAAAAAGATATAATAGGTATAATCGGTACGATAATTAAAAGAGATTGAAATATTATATAAATATTTCGGTATTAGTAAAATGGTCTATCGGCAAAAAACGTCATTTTTTTATTTCCTTTAAGTAAATTACCTGCTCCTTGTTAAAGTCAATTTTCACTTTGTCGAGATCTATTTTCCCAATAATATTTGTGCCATCAAATTCCTCCCCTGTGGGGCCGTATGCATTGTCGTCCTTCAATCTGATCCCTATCAGTCCTTTATGTTGTCTTGACATATTAGTGACACCAACTTCTCCTCTCTTTGAGGATTCAACTGGCATATTTTCAGGTATCAATGCACCAGCTTCAACACCGCCTCCTTCAAATGCAACGAGTGGTACTGTTGGATGTGCAAATTGTATATCTAGCTTTCCAATTGGTTTATTTACTAACCCGGTGATTTTCCTGAAGTATTTAACAGTTATAGGGGCAAGTTCTTCATAAAGCTCGATTTCTATGATATTATTCTTGTCAATTCCAATAGTTTTTACTGTTTTTGTTTTAAGAATATCAGCAGTAAATGGAGGATCCTGTTCAACTATTATGGCAGAATCAGAAGTGTCTCCTAATCTCTCAGGAGTAACACCTTCAGATTTTAGTTTTTCCTCTGCATCTTTTTGAGTAAGACCTAATACCGATAGACTTTGAGGAGATATATTTACAGATACCTTATCATCCTTTCTTAGCATTTCAAGAAGTTCAGTTCCAAATACAAGTTCTCCAGCTACAGAATGATGAGGAGTAGTAATCCTATCTTTTTTATATATATAAACAGTCCCAGTTCCTTTACCTTCAGTTCTTACTGTTACCGAATTCTTTTTTCTTAAAGCAGAATTCTCAGCTTCAACATCAAATCCCTTTAATACTTCAGTTGAAACGTAAGATTCAGTTACATCATCTATTAAAATATAATTATCTTTCGTTAGAGAGAAGAGATGCTCCATTGCCATAGGTGTATTTTGATTTAATTTAATTTTTATATGGGTAAATATTTTCTCTCCGTTCTTTGGGATATAATTTAAGTCTTTAATAGTTTCAAAATCCCTTTCTATGCTAAATACCTCTACTGGAGAAACAGAAATAATTTTATCGCCCTCTTCAATTAGGGCCAAAACATGTCTACCTTGTGTGACTTTACCTACTGTATTTTTTGTGCCGTATGCGCCTTTATGTGTTTTCTTTGATAGAGTTAAATAAGTAGTATTGTTATCAAAACCAGCGAGAGTAAAGAAAACATCCCATGGATCATAAGTTTTTTCATCTTTAGTGACATTAAGATTTGATTGAACTGAACCCAATGCTATTAGAGTTGATGTTTTCCATCTGACATTCTTGTTTACAAACTCTTTGGAAATATCTGAGAAAATTTTTCCTTCTTCAGTGTTGTGAACTTTAATTACAAAAGAACCTTTATTTGTTCTAATTAAAAATTCATTAAGGTACTTTGATTGTTCTGTTTCTTTTTTTATTATTCCTATTGTACTACCTTTTAAGTAGGGAATCTTATGGTCAGAAAAGATTTGATGTAAGGACGTGCCATCCTTTGTCTCAATCTTTTTACCGTCAATTTCAATTAGCATTATTATACCCTCATAATAATTATATCTTTTATATGATCGTCTTTATTGCCTTTAAATGAGTCGAATATCTCTTTTCGTTCCTTACCTTTGGAATTCTTGTATACTACAAGCCAATATGGCAGATAAACTTCCTCAGTTTTCCATATCTTTGCCATTCCTAAAGATTCAATGCCCCTTACTACATCCGTTTTTGATATAAGTCCTTCAATTATCCTTCCTGAAATTTCTTTACTATGAATTGAAACATCAATCTTCTTCAGTTTTTTATCTTCAAATCCTTTGACCAATTTAAATTTTAGCTTTGGTTTTATGCAAATGTTGCTGCCGTCTTTTTTAAATTCAATAAGATTCTTTGATTCAAGAGCAGTCAAAAGAGAATGAAGCTTCCTGTTTGTAAGTCCTGTTTCAGAAATAGCCTCATCAAGAGTTGGATTTTCCCGATCAATAAGATAATCCAAAAGCCATTTCTCTTCATTTTTCAGTCTATATAGCTCAGCAAATCCTCTTGTTCTCCCAAGCTTTCCTTCCCATATAACTAACTCACCAGTAATCCCGTCGAAAAAACATGACATGCTCTTATAATTGCCTTTTTTTGGCATGTAATCAAAAAAAACTCTTGCCAATGGGTAATAGACAGGGGCTATTTCTTTTATCTCTTCAGACTTTAATGAAATTCTTTTTTTGTTTTTTTCTGCAATCTTTTCCATCTCCTCTATGGAAATGTGACTTTTTATAACTGGGGCAATTTTTATTGTATGAAAATCAACTTTATCTGGAATTTCAGTTAAATCAACTTCAAACGTATCATCAAGGTCTTCTATTTCGGTCTCTTCATCAATCATAGGTATGTCTAGAATAACGGGTTTTGGTTCTACTTTTTGTCTTGGCTCGTCTTTTATATCAAATGCCCCGCTTGAACGAAGATCTTCTATGATATCTTCAAATGAAAGTTTCAGTTTATATTCTTGATTCACAATTTTTACAACTTCTTCCATTTCTGAAAGTGGTCTTTTTTGTTTATATTTATCAATAATTAAATTTTTCACATTTTCCTTCATGAGCTCTGGATCAATATCAAGTACAGGTTGTCTTTCTCTGCCCTCGTGCTGACTAATTCTAGGCCTAACTGATATCAAAAATGCACGGGAGGTAGATTCTTCCTTGTCTCCAATTATAGCACTGCCTATTGGTAATGATCTTATGAATCTAAAATCAGAAAGTTTATTGGGTATTTCAGAAGGCATCCTCTGTAAAACTGCCTTTATGTCATCTTGATACACTAATTTGTGACAAATTAAAATATCGACCTGCGATAATATTCTAGAATCGATTGCAGATGGTTGTTGAGTTGCAAGTACTATTGAGCATCCTGGTTGTCTTCCCTGCCTGACATATTCGATTAGGCTATCAGTAGCTGCAGTCGCTTTTCCTCCTCTTGGAACTAATATGTGTGCCTCATCAATCATAAGCCAAGTCACAGGCACATTGCCGAGGAGATTGATATCGCCCATTGCCTCTTGTCTTGAGATAACTTTTCTAGTATTTAGGATATTTCTAGATAAAAGTCCAACAACAAGTGCCCTAACATTATCCTCTAAGAAACTTACATCGATTACAGAAACTTGTCCCCTTTTTGAAAGGTCATTAAGTTTAGTTCCGTTTTTATCAAATATACCCCACTGAATTGCTCCAGTAAGTCTTGCGTTTAATGCTCTTCTGGTGTTCTCCTTGAATCCGCCCTCCCTTGATGATATACTCTCCTCATTTTCAATTGTTTTTATCAAATCTTCAATATTATAATCATCACCAAGTCCAGGTATTTGTTTTCCATCGATAGAAGTATAGCCATTTTTTGTCTTTTCAATTATTCTTTCAATTAAAAGACCCATTGTGTCAAATCTTTCTATGTCAAAAGTAAGACACCAATCGTCAACTCTTAATTCTGATGGTTTTATTCTGAAAACATCATCCCAAGTCTCCTTTGGAGCCTTATGAACATAGCCCTTTGGGATGAACACTTTGACATTTTTTATACCGGTAGGTTTTAATCCCCATCGCTCTAGCATTTCACCTTCATTTGCCATCTTATTTTTCTGTTTCATGCTCCAGAAGATTCCCATTGGATCAATTATTATAATCCCAACGCCATCGTTTTTCATGGCCATTTCTTCAACGATTACACCAAGAGTATAAGATTTACCACTTCCTCTCATTCCGCAGATAAAAATCGCATGTGGGCTAATGCTATCGAGAAGAACTCTCTTGTTGAAATAATTCTGCCACTGACTATTTGTCTCGTTGACCTTACCTAAATATAAAGCAGCTTTGCTCTTATATTTATCAAAGATACTTTTTTTTCTACCTACATAGGCTCCTTCTTCATCAGAAAGAATCTCTAATTTTTCATTTAATTCTATGCTCGTCACTAAAAAGATATAAAAACACTTAAAATTAAAACCTTTTCGGATTGTATGGAAAGTATTTCTAAAATAAAGACTTCAAATGGAGATATCAAGACACCGGCACTGCTTCCTGTATGTGCCCTAACTTATGGCGTATGGGACGTTTTTATAGAAGAGAAAGTTACTCCACCTTGGAAACTCTCAGAAGCGACTTTGTTTTCATTAGAATACGTCAGAAACACAAAATATGAAGAAAAAGTAATAAACGGATTTCACAAGCTTTTTACAGATAAAAAACCTATATTTGTTGATTCGGGTGGATTTCAATCAATGAAAAAAGGAATTGAAAGAGATCCTATTGATGTCTTAAGATTTCAAGAAAAACTTCAGGCAGATATTGCTGCAACATTTGATTATCCGGTACCACTAAATGTTAAACAATCTGAATACATAAAGATGCTAGAAAAAAGTATAGAAAGTGCAAATCTTGCACTTGAAAATAAGAAAAGAGATGAGATGCTTCTTTATTCATGTGTTCACGGTTTTTCTGAAGAAGAGATAGACTGGTATTTTTCTAAGCTGAGTGATGGTTTTGACGGATATGCTATGGGTTCTCTTGTGCCAAGAAAAAATGACTATAAAACTCTAATTGATATTATATATAAAGCTAAAATACATGCCCATGAAAGGGGAAAACCTCTACATATATTTGGGGTCACTGGATTTCCAATGCTTTATGCTCTAAGTTACATGGGAATTGAAACGATGGATTCTTGGACATATCTTGTAGCATCTATTTATAAGGAGTACATTCACCCACAAACTCTGAAAAGGGTAAGAATGAGAAAAACTGGAAAAATCCCCGAGTGTGACTGTTTCATTTGTAAAGAATTTGGTATGAATGATTTCCTAGGAGCAACAAGTGTACCACAAGCTTATCTAGCAATCCACAATCTAAACATATTCCTGAGAGAAATGAATCTAATAAAAGAAAGCATCTCAGAAAATAACTTTGATGATTTGGTGAATATAAAAAGTAAAGATAATGAAAGAATAAAAAAAGTTTGTGATTATGCTAAAAGACATATATCTAACAAAAATCTTCAATACAGAATAACAGAGTTCTAGCAAATTTATTATTTATTGCCGGTTCAAAGTATTTTTATTATAAATAATAAACTAAATAATTTTAAACATGAGCAAATATTGAGAATATCTAAGGCATGGCTTATTTATGGAAACGATTTCTTTAACTAGTAGGGATAAACTAAAACTAATGGAAGAGATATTCAATCAAATGGATATTTATGCAATGATTCTCGATGAAACAAATAATATAATAATGATTAACAATAAAATGAAAAAGGATTTTGGAAATGTCTTAGGAAAAAAATGTTACGATATACACCATAAAACATCGGCACCGCCATATTTTTGTGCAATAGACCTTATAAAAGAAGGAAAACTCGGTATTGAAACTTTCTTTGATGATGCTGTTACAAATAAATGGTATGAAATAAATGTAAGTAAAGTATTAGTCGAAGATAAAATTTACTATGTACATTTAATGACTGATATAAATGAAAAATATGTTAACGCACAGAAAATTATAGAATTAAATCAAACATTAAGACTATTAAATAAAATACTAAGACATGATATTCTAAATAATCTTACCGTCATTTCAATGTCATTGGAAATTCTAAAAACTCAAGATTTAGATTTAAAGCAAAAAGCATTGATGTCGGTACAAAAAAGCGTTGAATTAATTGATAAAATGCGCGATCTAGAATCTGCCGTTTCTTCTGGAGGAAGGCTTAATATCTACGACCTAAGACCGATAATGCATGAACTTACAGTGAATTACCCCGTCAAATTTGATATTGAGGGAGATTGTAAAGTAATGGCAGAGAAGCCTTGGTCTCAGTTTTTGCCAATTTAGTATCAAATGCTATTAATCATGGAAAAACTGAAAAAATAGATATTAAGATAGACGAAGACGAAAATTTTTGTAACATCAAAGTTATTGACTATGGAATCGGTATACCTGACGAAATAGTCAATCATGTTTTTGAAGAAAGTTATAGCTATGGTGAAAATAAAGGCTTAGGATTGGGCCTTTACATAGTTAAAAAAACTATTGATAGATATGGTGGAAAAATATTTCTTGAAAAGACTATTCCAAAAGGAGCTACTTTTATTTTAAAATTAAAAAAAGTATAATAAAAATATTATTTATTAAAATAGGAGATATTCCCTTCTTGGCCATATTTTATATTTTTAGTATATTCATAAATATTGAAACTAAAATAACTATTTTGTTGCAATATATCGGCAAATAATAGAATTATTTCTTCCTTTTGAGTTCTATATTTTAATACGCTTTCAAAGTCATCTTCAATTAATGCAAGTTCTTCTTCTTTGTTATATGCCGCATATTCAGTTTTTAGATTCTTAAGTTCAGATGTGTCCACACCTTTAAGTTCAAGATTATCTATTGCTTTCTGCATCTCCTGTGCCATGTTAACATCTTTTATTTCGGAAAGAGAGTTTACATCGTTATTATTCTGATCAGTTGCATTACCTTCGGTTTTAGATTTCATGTTGTCCCCTAATATCAATATTGGGATCAGTACAAGTGTTAATACAAGAAGGATTAAAGCAAATGTTTCCAATTTTCCCATTTTTATTCCTCGATTGAGCGAGCATTATTGGGCATATATAAAGATATTTTGCACCACATTTACAATACAATCTTATAGGACAAAGGTATGATTATAAAAAAATAAATTATTAATTATTTCTTCTTTTCTGGAGAAAAATTACCGTCTTTTGGGAAATCTGGTCTGTCTTTGGATGTAAAGTTTCCATCTTGAGGTGGCATCTGCCTGTTCTCAGGTACAAAATTACCATTAGGGAGTTTTGGTTTGTCCCCTGATGAAAAATTACTGTCTATATGTGGGATTCTCCCATCTCCATGAGAAACGTTGTCTTGCTCTTGAAGATTTCTAGGTACATCATTTGATTGAGTATTACTCTCGGATTGAGTTGCTTTGTTTTGATCCGTGCATCCAACTAGAAATAATGCTAGGATACCTAGAACAACTAATGCTAAAAATCTTCTTTTTTTCTTAGGAACTTTATTGTCAGTTATCATCATAGAGTAGATATTCTAGATATTAATAGGGATATTGTAACATTGTTATGAAAGAAATGGAGATATAGAATTTTGGTAATCTAAATTTAATCAATACATTAACCAATTTAAATTACAATAATAATTTTTAAAGACTATAAATAGGTCAAATTTTATAAGTAAGTGAATTAAACTTTAAATCTAAAGATAAAAATATATAAATTTGTAGGAACAAAGGTATATAATATATATAAATAGTTGCATTTAACTTTTATTATAATAAAATCTTGAATCTTTCTAGGTAATCAGATGAACACTGAGTATAGAACAAGCAATGTCATAATCCTAAATATATTGGAATGCGTGCTGAAGAAAAGTTCTTGCACAAATGATGTCCTAAAATCCCATATCCTTCAATATGCAAACATGAAAACAACTATGGCTGAGAAGTATCTTAAGATACTCGAAGACGCGGGTTATCTTACAAAAGAGGAGAAGGATTGGGGAAAAAGAAAAGTGATATGTTATAGGGCTACTGAGAAAGGTATTGAGAGATACAAATGGTTTTGTAAGATTAATGAAGAGCTTGGAGGCGTATAAATGGAGGATAGTTTTACTAATCTTCTCTATGGTCTTATTAATTATATGGAAAAAGAGAAGAAAAAATTGTATCTGGCGGTCGTATTTGCTCTGATAATTATTCAAATCGGTTTGATAATAAACATAGCAACTTATCTATCAATGAGATACCATATAAAGATATTAATGGATGTGCTTAGATTCTTTGACTTTGGCCCTAGAGGCTCACCGCCATTCTTTGTAATCCTTAACTTTATCTCCTCAATAATTATGATATACGTTGGAGTAAAGATTCTTTTATTCTTAAGGAACTGGGAATATAAACTAAAGAAGATAAATGAATTCGAAAAACAAACTTTTGAAGATGTTATGGAAAATGAAAAAATTGGGGATGAGAAGAATTAAAAAAAATAATTTATTTAATCTCATTCTCAATTATATCCCTAATTTGTTTTCTAATTGCATCTGCTATTTTTTTCCTTAAGAAAATACAATCTCCCAATACTTCTTTTCGAATAATATTCAAAGTTTCATCATTTGAATCACTAAATGAAATATTTATTTTATCTGTAATTCTTCTGATATCATTTTCAAGTATTGAAACATTGACACCTTGATCATGAAGTCTTTTTATTGCTGTCTTAAATTGGTCCAGCATCTCAAAAATATCCTTAAAATAGGTATCTTTTTTCATATCTACTCATACCTTAGAACACTTAGTGGCCTTATCTTGACTATATTATAAGCGGGGATAATTGAAGCTAGAACTGAGATCAAAACAGATAGGCCAATTAATTCAATTATAAATTTTAAACTGATCATTGAATTACTTAAACTTAAATATAGAACCATAAGTTGCGATGCCCCGTAAAGAACAAGTAGGGCGGTAAATCCACCGATTAACCCAACAGATATGTTCTCAATAATAATATTCTTTAGAACGTTGATATTTTTAGCTCCAATGGCCTTCATGATGGCAAATTCTCTCTTTCTGTCTAAAGTTGAGATATACATCATATTTGCAATAACAATAACAGCTACAAATAAAGAAAATGATGCTATTATTGAAATTGGTACAATAACTTGGTCAAGCATATTTGAAACCATTTCTTCAATTCTTGAGGTATCAAAAGTTCTAGTTTCGGGAAACATTGACTCAATCCTTGAGCTAACTACATCTTCGTATCCTGGTTTTACATCAATGGCTAAAGTGTAGGTATATATTCCTGAGAATACATCTTCAATTGCTCTAAAAGGAACTATTAAATTAGCTTCAAGATTGAATGGCCCTTCTCGTATTTCTCTTACTTTAAAAGTTTTGATTTTATTGTCAAGTTCAAGAGTTAAAGTATCGCCAACATTTAAATTTAAGGTATTCGATAAATATTTTGAGATTATAATTCCACTTTTATCATATGGGCCAAAATAATCATTTTCAAGACCATTTCCAACAATGTTAACTGAGACATTTATTAAATCAGTTTTTGTACCATTGATTTCAACAATGTTAAACTCTTTATTTGAAGAAGTTCTTCTTATCCTTTCAATTGTGTCATATGTTGTCACGAGCCCTAGGCTTGAGGCTCCGACACCTCTAGGACCGAAAGAAGTTGTTGAAGTATAAAGCCCAACGATAGTCATTTCAAAAGGATAATCTCCATAAGTAAAAGTGATTTTATCTCCAACATTCAAATTAAGGTAAGATGCACCAGTAGTAGTAATTAGGACATTATTCCTTCCGATATCTTGGTTTCCAAGAATTCTCCCGGAAATTACTGTTTGCGTTATTGGATCGTTTTCTATATTCTGTCCAGATATTGAAACACCATCGAGAAATCTTTCTTCTACATATTCCCTTTTATCATCAGATAGTTTGTTAAGATAAGTATCAATTGGTATTCCATTTATAGCTTCAATTACACAGTCAGAAATGCTCAATGAACTTCGGTAAATATTATTTATTCCATCAATTAAGAAAATTCTTTCTTCCATCTGTTTAATTTTTGATTCAGGTATAGACATAATCTGGATATCATAGTTCAAGTTACTAGATAGATTTTCGCTGACTGTACTTTTAACACCCTCGGCCGCCATAAAAACCGCCCCTACTGTTCCAAGACCTATAGATATTGCAAGTAAAGCCGTGGCAATTGTCCAACAGTTTCTTTCAAGATTTTTTAGCCCCATTTTAACCGATAAAATCCCAAATGTAGGAATGAAAGATACTGCCTTTACTAGAAATCTAGAAAATATTGTAAAGATGAACATGATTAAAATCAATAAATAGATTACAAATACTAAGGACCAAGATTGAAGATTAATATAAATGATGGAGCCAAATATTAAGATGGCAATAGTAGTAATGACAAAAAATCCGAGATCTTTATAGTAAGGAGAATCTCCCTCAATATTTTTAAGGACAATTATTGGCCTAACTCTACTGCCAATATAAGCTGGTAAAAGCTGGAACACCATTGTAGAAAAAATACCTATTAAAAAACCGTAAGTTATTATATCTGAAGTATAATTCCAAATAAGTGAAGTTCTAAAGATACTAGTTGAAACAACGGCAAGCTGTTTTGAAAAAATAATTCCAATTAATACCCCGACACTACTACCTATTGCCCCAAGTAAAAACGATTCACATAAGAAGAAGATTATTACATCTTTGTTTTTTATCCCGATTGCTTTCATTATTCCTATTTCTTGTTTTCTCTCCTTCATTGAAATATACATTGTTGTAATTATTCCAAGCCCACCTACTAAGAGAGCTACTATCCCAGAAAGTTTAAAGAAAGTAAATACAATACTCAAAGAATTTAACGTTGATTCACTCTGCTCAATGTAAGTTGTAGTTCTAACACCATATTTCTCTTTTTCGTTTAATTCATATTCGATCTGATATTCTGCCTCTTCCATCATCAGATCATTTTCAGTCTTTATGTAAATTTCATTGGGAGGATTATCTAATACGTCATATTCAAAGATTTTCTTAAATGACTCAATATCAATATAGGCATAATCAAAAAGATTTCCACTGCCAGAAGACACAATCCCTACTATATTCAGTTCTACTGTATCATCACCAACTAAAATAAGAAGAGTATTCCCGGTACCAAGCCCAAGATTTTCTGAAAGCGTGTCTGAAATTAGAATATCATTTTCTTCCTGAAGCAATAAATTATAATCTCCAACATTGGGGTCTATTGTTTCTATCTCACCATATAAGGGATAAACTTCTGGATCAATCCCCTGGATTCTAAAAATGATAGGTTCATCAGAATCAGTGACCCCCATCCCATTCAATATATAAGTATACTCTTCAATTACACCGCCGTCTCTCAATCCATTCAGAAAGGTCTCAATTACTTCAAAATTGATTTTTGAACTTTCAGTATTTTGTAGTCCAAATCCCCCCGTTCTGATGCTCATTTGCAAATCTCCACCAAGATCACTCTTGACAGTACTTGATATTGTTGATTCTGCGGAATAGCTTACAATACCTATTGCAACGATTGATGCGACACTTAAAGAAATAGCAAGTAAAGAGAAGAATGTTCTCTGCTTTCTTCTTAAGAGGGAAGTTGTGGCATATTTGAAATATATGCCAATTCTAGAGATGAGATCCATGAGTGGATACCTCTCTTATTTTACCGTCTCTAATGTAGATTATTCTGTCTGCAATTTTTGCAACTTCATCAGAGTGCGTAACAAGAAAAATAGTAGTTCCAAATTCATTTCTTAATCTCTGGAAGAGATTCAATATTTTTGTTTCAGTCTTAGAATCAAGATTTCCTGTAGGTTCATCTCCAAAAAGAATTTTAGGGTTATTAATTAAGGCTCTTGCTATAGCAACTCTTTGTTGCTCCCCCCCGCTCATCTCGGAAGGTTTATTGTTTTTCCTGTGACCCAATCCAACAATTTCTATCAATTCACTAGGATCTTTTTTATTACCTTTAACGAAATAGGAGGGGAGATTTATATTTTCAATTGCAGTAAGGGTAGGAACAAGATTATAGGCCTGAAAGACGAATCCAATTTTTTTACCTCTTATCTCCGCAAGTTTGTTTTCAGGCAATTTTGTTATATCTATACCATCAATTAATATCCTACCTGATGTTGGGAGATCTAAACCGCCAAGAATACCTAGAAGTGTACTCTTACCAGAGCCCGAAGGTCCCATAAGTGCAACTATCTCACCTTTACCTACGGAAAGATCGATGCCTCTAAGTATAGGTACTTCGGTATTTGCAAGAGTATAGGCTTTATAGATTCCTCTTGCTTCTATTACATTCTCCAATTAATCCCTCCTTGCTAATTTTGATTATTTTTCATCCACCAAAAGGGGGGCGATTTCTTTCTTGTTTTTCTTTTTCTTCTTGTAAAAGAATGCTCCACCGACTGCTACTATCAAGATTATAATAGCGACAATTATAGGGATAATTGGAATTGAAACAGAATTTATTCTGATGAAAGGTACGCCACCTCCGCTAGGGGGCCCTCCTTGAGCTGAGCTACTACTTGTACCCCTCGTAGAAGTTTGAGATATAGATTTAGATTGAGAAGAACCTGGCGCTTGTGAGCTTACGGAAAGAACAAAATTCTTTTCACTGGTTGATTCACCTTGGCTTCCTATATATGTAATAATAAGCTTACATGGAACATTTCCTGAATTCGGTCCTGTATTCAGGTAAAATACTCCATTTGCATAATCATCTTTTTCTATTCTACCCAAGTAAGATTCATTATCACCATTAAATTTTGAATCAAGTTGCAATTTGACATTGTCTGCATCTGCTGTTCCTATGTTTTCAATTTTTAATGTCAGGGTAAAGTCTGAACCAGCCTGAAGTATAGATGGATTTGTAGTTTTTCTAGCAATTTCAAGCTGTGGTTCGCCAGCTATACGAAGACCAATCACTTCATTTTGGGTATACTGCTCGCCCAGTGAATCCTCAAACTCTATTTTGAGGCTCATCTTCTGATTTTTTGGTTCAATATTTTTATCGATTGAAAGATTAAAAGTAGTTCTTGCATAGGCACCAGAAACTAAATTAGTAAAGCTATTACTCAAAGAAGAGTTGATTGGAACTATGTTATCATTATTTGTATCTAAGGTTATTTTTGCCCATTTAATGTCACTGCCACCCACATTCTTCAATGTCACAGTTAAATCAAATACTTCACCAGGATTAACTGTAGAAGTAGGATCACCATTAATAGCAACTGAGTTAACTTTCAATATTGTTTCACTTGTAACTTTGATTTCAATCTCATCTGTGTATGTGCCCCAGTTAGTAACAATTCTTACAGGTATTGCGTAAGTCCCATATTTTGCGCCTCCGTTAACATTTATAGTAAAATATGCCGTAACTAGTGTATCAGATAAATTTCCAATATGGAAAACATCTGAGTCCTTACTTGATGCGGTAAAGGGGTAAGATAGATCAAGATAAGCTTTGACATTAGTAAAATCCGTAGAAAGCTTATTATTGATTCTAACACTTATTTGATTATTCTCACTGCCTGCAAATAATGTTGAACCAGAAGCTATTTCAACATCTATATCTTTTTCTTCCTCTTCTGACAAAATAGCAGAGATATTAGCTGTGGATAATAAGACTATGGTAATAAATAAAATCGAGATTATTTTCATTAAGGTACCTCCTAAATCATTATTATTAAAAAAATCAATTTATATATAAAGAGATTCTGCACCAGAAAAATGATACAATGTCATATAACTTAGGTATATCACTTATAAGGCCAATATATATAAGTTCCAGAAGTTATACTCTATCAATAATTGGATCTGTCACTATGAATACTAATTATCGGAACAGCAATCAAATAATATTGAGAATACTGGACTGTATAATTAAAGAAAAATCTAATGGCCAAAATGTACTAAAAACTCACATAATGCAATATGCCAATCTTAAAACTACAATAGCTGAAAAATACTTAAATGCGTTAGAAAATGCTGGTTATATAAAAAGAATAGAGGATAAGTGGGGTAAAAGAACAATTATATATTATGATATAACTGAGAAAGGAACCGATAGATATAAGATATTTTCTGAGATTGATAGGGAATTAGATGATTTATAATTAAAAGATATAATAAATAAACAAAAAATTTTTAATTGAATTATTGCCATCCAATATAGGAAGGGCCCTTGGATATGTATTTTCAACAAAATTAGTTTTTGTTACATCGTAGACTACGAATTGTCCAAACTGTGCAATTATGCTATCTTCCGAAATCCGACTCATTCTCATACGACCACTACCACCCATTTCCCCAGCTTCATAAATCCCTATTCTTATATCTTCAGAAATGTTTTCGTAATTATCACTTGATACTTCCCTCCACATACCATTGTCAGTTCTTCTGTCCGTAAAGAGAGAGATGACACATGAGAGGAAAGTTGAATCAATGTGTATTATCTCCTCTGACTCAGTGTTATTTGAAATATATTCATAAAGTTCAAAGCCTCTTCTGACAAATATGCACTTTGTTGTAGTTTAGTGCCGTTTGAATTAATTAAGGAGTTGATTTCATTTATCAATCAAGTATAACTCCACAAAATTAGATTCATTTGCCTTTCAATAGATTTTAAACTGATATTGGACTCTTCTGCATAGAGAAATTTTGACTTACCTAATTCGGATAGTATAGTATTAGTAATGTTGTTGTCCTGTGGAATGTATCCGTCAAAATATTGGGTATTAGAAACAGGTCTTTGCTCTGGCCCAATTATTCCTGACCCCATTCCCCTTCTTGGATTCCCCAAATGTAGAGATATCACCAGATTACCAATTAATGAAAAGACTAAAAGACAGATAAAGTTATGCCAACTGCTCTTCTATCAATTCTTTTAAATATCTCAAAACATCCTATTGCGGAAATTAAGGCCAACATCACAGGTGCGTGAACTGCCATTCTAGATCCATAAAGTATGCCAATCAAAAGAATAGAGGGTATAGTGGCTAGGACCAGTATATTCCTGATTATTTCTTCTTCAAAACTCATAAATAATCCATTGAAAAGGATATAAAATCATTTATTGCAATGTTTATTGAGTTAGAATCTCTACCGCCAACAATGACGATGCTATTCCCATAAGGTCCATTTTCAATGTATTCCCATTCTCCAAATGACGCACTCCATTTCAAATTAGTAAAATTCTTTTCATAGAGCTCTTTTATCAGCAAATTATTGATTTCATTTCCTAAAAGTATAAGATTCTTACTAGTCTTTTCTTCTTGAGAGATTTCATTATCAAGTTTAATAAGAATCATTGGATCTATTTTAATTGTTCTGTTGTATTCAATTGTCCTTTTGAGCACTTCCTGAGATATTTCAAGGTCAACTCCATCACCATCATTGTTCTTATATTTTGAGTCCAAAATATCTATTTTGAAATAATCATTTGGTCCAAAAACAACTAAAGGCTCACAGCAACCAAGTTCTATTTTATCACAAAGGATAAGCTCAAGTCCATCATAATTACATTTCTTGTATCTTAGGTGCGAAGCGTTAATATCAAGAAAATCATCACAAGTCCCATATTTTTTGTCTTTGCCTGGATTTACATAAACTGGTGATGCAAAAGGTGTTTTTATAGAGCAGTTGCATTCTTCAGTGAGTGATTCATAGACCGATATGCTGTTTTCAG
>LNGD01000019.1 GCA_001587675.1 Candidatus Methanofastidiosum methylothiophilum | reverse complement strand
ACTTATTCTTCTATCCCATTTATACTCCCACCCACTTGAATTTATGTCTCCACCGTGTTCGTGCATTGCACATATTTTATCTGATAATAATGGATCAATTTTTCCAAATCTAGGTGAGTCTATAAAGAAAGTATCTTGCATGTCTCTAGCAGGATGATCTTGAGGTTGAAATAGAGCATCAAATACCCAAAAAGAAGTATCTATTATCGGCCCTGACATCTCTCGAAATCCCATTTCTAGCCAAATTTTTCTTATGTATTCAATTGCTTGATTAACAAAATGTTTTTTTGAAGGATAAAGAATATTTACATCTGCAGATATATCAAATTTCTTAAGTGATACATGTCTCCAGTTTTGGCTTTTTAGAAGGTCTGGAGTAATTTCAGACACTTCATCTGTTATCTCTATTCCCTTTGAAATTTCAATCTTGCCTAAATCAGTTAGAGAAACTTTTCTTATTATTTCTAATTTTTTTTCAGCAAGTTTTCTTTTAATAAGTAAATTAGCTAGTTCTTCAGATATTTGTTTGTTATTAGCAATATTCTCCATTGCAATTTCTTCAGGAGATTTTTCATTTAATGCGGCTTTGCCTTTATCAGTTAATGAAAATGAAAGAGCATCCTTTGTTTTTTGAATATTAATCCAGCCATTTTTTCTAGCCATTCCTATTGCAATATTTTTTTCTTCTTCAGAAATATCAATTTTATCTAAGGATTTGTTATCAAGAATTCCTTTAATCAAAACTTTCTCAATTAATCCTTTTGTTAAACTTGTAATTCCTTCATTTGTTAGAATATACTTAGAATAACTCTTCTCTTCAACTTTAACTAAGTCTTTACTTGACAAATAAAGAAGAGTTCTCATTACTGCAACTTCAGGTAATTGAGATATATCAGATATATGACTAGGAGTTGATTCCCCACCAATCTCTCCCAATGTCTTTAGAATTATCTTTTCTTGCCTTGAAAGCATTATATTCACTTCTTAGTCTTCTTAAATTCTATAACGCAGGGTCCTCCTTCTTTAAATTGGGGCTTATATTCCCATTTTTTGGATTCTCCTGGTTTAGAGTTCTCCATCGCTCCGATGATGGCCATGGCCCTAAGACAAGCTAATTTTTCTACTTTGTCTTCAGAAACTAACAGATTACAGTGATCATTATAAGGGCATTTATGAACAGTATAAATAAAATTTTCATTATCACCACTAAGTTCATGGTCATTAATATCCATAAATCCAGTTTTAGATACTTCTTCTACATACATCTTGGCAGCATCAAAACCTTCAAGGTCGTATTTAAATTCTGCCCCAAGCTCTTTCCATTTGGAGATAAAAGGTCGGAGAGAAATAATAATCCATTGTCTATAAAACGCCTCAGGTTTACCAAAAAAACTGTTTGCTGTTTTTTCTATTCCGTAAACCCATGCATTCATTACAGTCATTACGGCATCAATTTTTTTCTCTTGATTTTTACATTCTTCACTCACTGAAAATCACCTTCTAATCTGCATAAAGGACGACTAAATGTTTATAAATCTTTTCTAGACTTTAATTAGATAGGATAAATCAAATAAATAGCAAAGTTTTAAAAAAAAATATTTGTATTAGGGTATAAGTTGATTGTATGATTGGAAGAAATACTCACATGGTCCAGTGTAGAATGGGAGGCGGTATGGGTCTTGGAGGCGGTTTAGCACAAAGAGGAACCTTTGCCGATGCAGGTAGAGACATACTAGCTATTGCTATGAGCCCAGGTAGGAGACACATAACTAAGCCCATATGTGAGATTACCTATGCTATGAGAGAAGCGGGCATAAAAACAAGTGTCATGGTCTTAAACGCTGGAAATGGTGTTCCGCCTGAAGCTCCTTCTTCCGGTGTTAGTGTTCTATTTGGTTTAGAAGAAAAAGAAATAGATATAATCAATGATTTTAAACTTGCAATAATACATCTAGGAAATATTAGAACTCATATTGTTTACAAAGCAAAATTTATTCTTGATCTAGCACCAATAGATGCCATAATCGCATGCCAAGCACCAGTTACTTTTGAAGATTTTGAGAAGATAGGTGTGAAAACTATTCGTAACGAGAATGGCAATACAAAAGGGAGAGTAGTAGATATTATTAGTGGTATAATAAGAGGGCAAAGTTGTCCCCAAGAAAAACTAGATGAAATAATATCTAAAGTAAAAAAGAATATACAACATGATAGCAATAGTATTCGATAAATCAGGAACGCTTATTGATACAAATAGAGTATCAAAAGATTTAGAAAAAAATGAGTATCATTTTTATAAATCATCCATAGAGTTAATTGAAGATAATCCAAATCTTTTTTTAGTCACAATTTCTACAGACCCTAGATACACCTTTTTAAAAGAAAATCCAAAAAAGAGCTTGGGGCAATCTATAATAGATTTAGATATCGGATATGAAGTTGTTTTCAAAGGTCCTAATGCAATAATTGATAAAAATAAAATCCTTAAATGGGCTGAAGAAATAACTGTTGAAGAAGTAAATGATACTATTAAAAAACTAAAAAAACAATTTGATGTTTGTACATTAGTTGGTTGTGGAATAGTCTGTGATTCAGAAAAAGAAAAAATAACACATATTGTTTCTTCTTCCGGCAAAATTAAATCTGGAGTATTTGAATTATTTGAGTTTCTTGAATCTGAAGGAATGGATATATATCTTGCTACGGGAGATAATCCCTGTTCTGTTTATCCTTTAGCAAAAAGATTAGGTATCCAAGAAAATTTTGTTTTCCCACAGGTTGATCCAGAAGGTAAAAGAAAAATTATATCTGATCTAAAAAAATCATATGAACAAGTTATAATGGTTGGAGACGACATTAACGATAAAGGTGCTTTTGAGGAAGCAGATGTCAGTTTTTTAATACTCGAAAATGAAGCCAAAAGAAAAAATGTATTAAAAGACATAGTTAACTACACCATAACGGAGCCTTTAGAAATAAAGAATATACTAAAAAGATTTAAGATTTAAAAATACTTATCTAAAGTATTTTGTTTCAACGTATTTTCCAATGCAAATTCCATTCTTTCTATTCCTTTTTCTACCCTAAGTTCAGAGAAATCGTATTTATCACATAATAACCTTATGATTTTTTCTTTAACTGGTTTCTTAAAAGAAATGGCATAACCATCTGTAGTATTGGGCTTCAAAAAGAGATCAACTAATTGGTCAAAATTCCCATAATCAGAGAATTTTCCAGATTTTACTATATCTATAGCTTTTTTTGGACCAATACCTTTAATCCCACCTGGATTATAGTCTGTACCAATAAGAATAGCAACTTGAATCAATTCCTCTCTTGAAATTTGAAGTGAATTATAAATATTATTTGAACTAATGATTTCAGGGACCACATCAACAAATAAATCTTTTCCAGGTACCTTCCTTTTTCCAGTTATTGTGAGATTTCTTACAAGTGTCGGAGTTCCAAAAAGTATTGAATCGTAGTCTTGTGATGCCGATAAGTCTGCATCTCCCTTTAAAGTCAAGTAAGCAGCTTGTGCTTCTCCCTCAGAGGGAGAATCTAAATATGGAATTCCCATTGCCTCTAAAAGTTCTTTTGAACTTCTTATCATGTCTGCGTTTAATGAAGAAGTCATTTGCGAATATTTTTTGGCTTCTGTATAATCTCCTCTCGCTTTAGCATCAAGATACTTATCCTTAGCCTCTTCCTTAATTTCTTTTCTTTTTTCAATAGTTTGAAATTTCAATTCAGGTGGTTTTCCATCGAATACATATATTGGCCTAATTCCTTGCTCAACGAAATTAACTGTTCTATAAAAAAGGCCAGAAAGATGAGAAGAAATTTCACCCTTGGAATTTTTTAATGGAGTTCCATCTCTCTGCCTAATAATCGACAAAAATTGATATAAAGCATTATATGCGTCTATAGCTACTCGTTTTCCTTTTAACTCAGAAATATCAATCTTTTGTTTTGGAACAATTTCACCGAGGTTTACACCCATAAAGCTAATCTCTTATAACTGTTATCGGTATAACGCCATTTTTCATTTCTTCTTGGGCAATTCTAATTGGATCAAGAGTAGAAGTATCGATCAATATAGGCGCACCTAGCGATATTTGAAGGGCTCTTGCCCCAATAATTCTAACTTTTTCGTATTTTGTATAATTCAAGGACTCCACCATTGATGCATGATTAGAAAGGTATTATAAATTTAATTGTTATAAATAAAATTGGAGCAGATTTTTTGCAGAATAGTTTATTCCCCTAAAGTATTCTCTCCTTTTTTTATTTTTTCAATTATACCATTGAATAGTTTAATGAACTTTTCCCTATCCTCAGCATTGTATGTTTGCATTATACTAATGTGTATCGCAAGAACTTTTTCCAAGACTTGTATATGTTCATCTGCAGTTTTTATTGACTCTATCAAATCTCTAGTCTTACGTAGTAGGACGTGCTGTGCATATGAGAGTTTTGTAGCAACAAAATATACCTTTGCCATACCAATTCTTCTATAATCAACAAGACCAATGGCTCTCATAATTTCTAAATATTTCACAGCTGTTGCCCTAGACATATTAAGATTATCAGCAATCTCGGAAGGAGTGGCGCCAATTTTTACACCTTTTAGATATTCAATAATGGCCTCTTCGGCATTTTCTTCCATCGATACTCACCATCATTATCTCTAACGTTAATATATATAAATGTTACTACTATCACTATACAAAAAAATTCATTATATTTAAATCACTATTAAAAAAATACATGGTCATTGAGTTTAAATTCTTATAGTAATGATAAAATAAAATATAGATGAGGTCTTCCTTATCTATTTATATAAATGAAAATATATTTGATAATCGTTCATAAATATATTGTAAGGGAAAGATGAATATCAATCAACACAGTTCAACCATATAGACTTAATTATTAAAAGTCATTATTATACCTATTTAAAAAATTATTATAAATCAATAAATCGAAAGATTTATATACTATTGAATTACAATAATAAATAATGATGGTGAAAAATAAAAAGAAATCAAGGTCAATTATGCCAATAGCAATAATGATCCCAATAGTTGTTTTAGATATATTATTCAGAGGAGACAAGACTAGTTCTAAATTAAATTACTAGTCTTTTAACTTCAAAGTTACCCTAACAATATTGTGCCCCAAGGGACATTCTATTTTTTCTTTAATAGATAGTATTTCGAATTTATCCCCTATTATTAATCCATCAGGCATACAATAATCTCTACTAGGGCATGATTCTTTGCAAGAAAAAGAAAAAATACCAGTTGATCCTTCAATTGCAAATTTCTTAGGTATTGCGGCTTCAATTGAAGATTCAATCACTTCAACTAGTTTTACTCCTGAATCATGAATGCTACAAGGATGTTCAATATTTCTTACTGAAGATACAATATAGATTCTACCTTCTTTTAGATTTTCAACACAAGTTTTGAAGAATCTGCATTCTTTACATTCTTTATCCCCTTTTCCCGCCACGAAAGAAAATCCTGATTTAGCAAGATTTTTCGGGAGAAGGGTAAGAATCAATCAATTACCCCCGTAACTTTGGCAAGTTTAGAGGCTGCTCTCTCAGTTAATCCACTCTCTCCAAGAATGGTATACCTATCTCTAATTTTATGTGCCATCATGAGGGCTTTAATTATCTCATTGTCTGTAACACCTAACTCATTAGCAGTTGTGGGGGCTTTTATTTTTTCTAGTGCTTCTTTTATAGTTTTATATTTATCTTCCCTATGTAAGTACATAGCCATTATAGATCCAACTCCACATTGTTCTCCATGCATTGCAGGTTTTTCAGCAATCATGTCAAGTGCATGGGAAAATGCATGTTCTGCACCTGACGCAGGTCTAGAAGACCCAGCTATACTCATAGCTACCCCAGAAGAAATTAGTCCTTTAAGAACTTTCCTAGCGGACTCTTCTAATCCTTCCTTAATTACGTCGGCATTATCTATCGTAACTTTGGCACTCATAAGAGATAAAGAAGCTGCATGTTCACTATAATATTCCCCTTTCAATTTATGCGCCAATTGCCAATCTAAAACGGCGGTATAATTAGATATAAGATCTGCACACCCTGAAGCTAAAAATCTATATGGGGCTTGTGAAACTATTTTTGTATCGGCAATTATAGCAATTGGTGGTTGTGCCTCAATTGATAACTTCTTTTCTCCATCAGTTATAGATGCTCTTGAAGAAGCTATTCCGTCATGCGATGCAACTGTGGGATAACTGATAAACGGTATTGAAATTTTAAATGAAGCCAGTTTGCCAACGTCTATGACAGAACCTCCTCCAATAGATACAACTATATCATATTTTTCATTTTTTATAGTATCCCCAATAGACTTTACTTGTTCCATTGTCGGAGAAGAGATATAATAATGATTACAGTTTAAATCATCTGATACTTTTTTCCCAACAATTTTTCTAGTGATAGGGTCATCAAGAACTACAGGATTTTTATAACCTAACTTCTCAATTGTAGACTTAACAGAATCCCATATATCGGATCCCATCACAACCATTCTTGAGAGGTTTATAATATGAAGAGGATTTTCCATAAAATAAACTATTAGATGCTATTAATAAATCTTTTGAATTACAATAGTGCAGGTAAAAGAGTATCTCTTACTCCCGGCCCAAATCCCATTATAAAGACTATTACCTTTAGAGCCAGATAAAAGTTCTCCATTAATAAAGAACTGACTTTAAATTTAAATCCCAAGATAGAAATATCTTTTTCTTTAAATGTTGCTTTCTCTTCTTTATGTAAGTTATCAAGTAAATAAACAACTACAATTATCAAAGCTAGTTTCAAAGGAATCATGATTATAGCATTGCCTGATGAATTGATTAAAAAAAGTGGCAGTAAGTGCTCTTCCCCAAATCCAAAATAATTAATTGCATAAAAAGTTGCACAGCCATCAAGTAAATGGCCAAATATCATCGCAGTGTTTTCAAATTCCTTTAAGGGCTTATATATGAAGGGAGATAAGAAGTACACCAAACCAGTTATTGCTATTGCCATCAAAGGTGGAACTGCAAGTCTTAATGGATAGTTAATATAATGCCCCAGATTATAAAGTAAATATATTAAGGGGAAACAAGCTATTGCAAAAGCAAATTTCCAATAAGAAATTATATTTCTTTTTTCTAATTCGTGACCAATAATTATAGAAAAAAATGCAAGCGTGAATGCAATTATGTATACCCCAGGAGTTATACTCCATAATTTTGATCTTGGAAAGAATTCAACATCTGCAAGAACTCTTATGGCAATTGCCATTATCATGTATGGAGAGATAGTGAAAACAAAATACTTGTCAATTTTAATCTTGGTAAATAAGAATCTTAGTGCAAGAAATAATAGCACAAAAAGGATGCCTATGTAAATAACATAGTCAATTGGCTGGTATACTCCCATGAAAAACCTCATTATGTTACATTAAAAAGGTTTATGGTTTCTGTTTTAAAACATCTACCATTTTTTGATATATTTCTTTTTCCTTACCCTCTGTTGTCTTAGATAATCTTTCAACGATTAACTCAGGAGTACTTTTACCCGCTTTATAAAAAACAGGTTGCCTATCAACTATTAGATCTAAGGATTCGTCCAAACCTTTTGCTTCAATCCCATCTACCCTCATATCTTCAGGCATTTTACCCTCTATAGATTTAATCGCAGAAATAATATCTTCTCCTAAATGGGTAACAATCACACATAAAGTATTGGAACTTCTCAGAAAGTTCAAAAACGTTCCAATTATCCTAGCTGCAGAACCTGGTTCTGTTATTGCTTCAAGCTCATCTACCAAAAGTAATCTCTTTTTATCTTCAATTGCTAAAGGAACTAGTCTTTTAAGACTTGTTTCAAAGGCCCCTCTTGATTCTCCCCTATGTTTGGATAAAAATCCAATCTCGTCAAATATAGTAGTGTAAGGATCTTCTGCAGGTACAAGGAAACCCATCTGAAAAAGTATCTGAATTGTTAATACTAATTTTAACAAAGTTGTTTTACCCCCAGAGTTAGCCCCAGTTAATAAAATAACATTTTCATTTCCAGCTATCGGATCATTTGTAGTCCCAATCTTATAGTTAATTGGTAGAGGATTTTGGATTAAAACATTCTTACCATTTCTAAAACTCAGGCCTTTTTCAGATATTTTTGGCATAAGAAGATGTTTTTCAGTAGCAAATCTTCCCGTAGCAATAAAGAAATCTATATCATAAGATTCTTCAACTCTCTCATTTAAGAAATCCCATAATTCAGCGATATGCATCATTTCTTTTTTTATTTCAAATTCACGCTTAGAGATTTCTTTCTTAATATTTTCTTTTATATCAAAAATTTCATTTCTATTAGCTTCAATAGGGAATGACACTTCGTCTGGAAATATTTCTGAAACATCTACTCCTGTTTTTTGGTTCAAAGTATCGATAGATTCTTTTAGGATTTTCCTATATGCATCTTCTAGTTGTTTTGGGATATAGGTCTGAAATGCTTTTAATGGATCAGAATGTTTAATATCGGAAAGCATTGAAAGTATATCTTTACCTGCAATCCCAATATCCTGGTTTTCTATTATTTTTGAGAATCTTTCATTGATATCTTTTTCAATTGATTTTACCATTTCTTCTAAATTAAGCCCTTCCTTTAGCTTGTTTAATCTTTCATCTGGATAGTTGCCATTAGAAAACGAATCAATTGTATCGGATATTTTTTGAAGTTTTTCAACGTTTTCAGCTAACTTTGTACCATCATCAGTTGTTATGCCTCTACTACTTTTTATCTTTAGGAGGGACTCATATAAATTAAGAATATTTTTGATTTTAGAGGCATTTTCTATAAAACGTTCAATATAAAGTTCAGGTACGATATGCCTAAGAGAAAAATCTTCAGAGCTAATTGTAAAATCAGATATTTCAGAAAGAGTATCATAAATAGGAGAATTTTTCCCATAAACATAAAAAATCAGAGGATAATCGTCTCTAATGCCTCGTATCTCATTGGGTGAAGAGATATATATCGAATCAAAATATTCAGACTTTGTAAGATTGCATAAATCTTCGTCATCTGTTAGTACTACTCGATCTCTAAATTTTTTTAGCTTAGGTATTTTTAAATCCGAGATACTTCCAAGACATTCTAATATTTTATTAATCTCCTCTTGATTAAGGCTTTCAACAAATTTTTTTGATTTATCGCAATAGTTTAATCTTTTAGAGATAAGCTCTCTATCCCGTAAAGGCATGTAAAGATTAAATCTATTTTTTGATCTTTCAGTTTTAGGGTAAGAAACTAAAATAGAGATTATTTCTTCATATATCTCCCACGCATCACCAAAAAGAACTTCTTCGTATTTCTTACCGGTTTTTTGTTCAAATGTTTCTTTTTGTATTTGGAGAACTTTCTTTTTACCAAATCCAGGGATTTTTAAAAGTTTTTCAAGTTCTAATTTTTCTAAAATACTCTTTAATTCCTCTTCAGAATAGTATTCTAGAGCTTTCTCCAGTCCTTTTTCACCCAAGATTTGACTAATGTTCATTATTTTCTGTATCTCCTTGCAAATTCTCCATTAACTTCCAATACGCCTTCATTGAATTTGAAGAGGTCGTCACTTGCTTTAGGTAAATTATTCGCCTTTTCTTGATCAGTAATTACTGCACCGTGTGGTACAAATTTCTTATCTGCTATTTTGACACCCACTACGATAGCTCCATGCCCAATGAAGCATTCTTTACCAATTTCAGAGCTATGAACAATCGCTCGGAATCCTATAAAAGAATTATCCCCAATTTTCATTGGTCCATGGATTACTGCACCGTGTGCAATTGATGTTTTTTTACCAATTTCAACAGAAGTGTGTTCCAAAGCATGAACGATAACACCGTCCTGCAAATTAGTTTCATCGCCAATAACTATGGGGGTTCCTTCATCTGCTCTAAGAGAAACAAAAGGTGCCACATAAACCCCTTTTCCTATTCTTACATCCCCAATAATTGAGGACATTTCATCACAAAAACTTTCCTTTTCTAATTTTGGCAATTTACACTCCTTATTAAAGGAGCAAGATGGATTTTCTTTTAATACCATATAATCACCTGAAAGGTTTCCCATATTTAAAGGATATGTAACAAGCCCCTTCCCTTGAAACCATACATGGGCCTTTGGGATTTTGAGGCGTACATAGTTTTCCAAATAGGGGGCATTCATTAGGATTTTTCTCAGCTCTTAAGATTTCTGGACAGCTACATCCCTTTTCCTCAGGTATGTCCTCAATCTCAATGTCAAATTCCTTATAAGCATCTTTATTTGAAAATTCTTTTTTCAATGAGAGGCCAGACTCTTCTATGATTGGAAATCCTCTCCAACGAATATTACAGGGTTCAAATACTTTCTCAATTAATTTTTGAGCTTTTACATTACCTTCTACTCTCACACCTCGTACATATTCGTTTTCTACTTCAGCTCTTTTTTCATGGATTTGCTTTAGTAACATATATATGCCCATTAATATGTCATTTGGTTCAAATCCACATATTACCTGGGGTACTTTGAATTTATTAGATATATTTTCATATGGTTTTGTTCCAATTATTGTTGAAACATGCCCTGGATCCAAAAATCCAGCTAGATTTATTTTACCGCTGCTCAATAATAAATCCATTGCCGGTGGCACAACTCTATGGGCGGATAATACATAAAAATTATCAGGAGAATTAAGAACTGCTACAGCAGTTGTAGGGCAAGTAGTTTCAAAACCTATGGCAAAATGAACTATTTTCTTATTAGGATTATTTATTGCTAAATTAATTGAATCATGAATACTATAAACGATTCTAACGTCAAGCCCAGAAGCTTTAGCATCGGATAATGAGCGTTTTGATGGAACTCTAATCATGTCCCCAAAAGTAGTTACTATTGCTCCTTCCTCCGCTACTTTTACTGCCGCTTCGATTTCTCCTTGAGTAGTGACACAAACTGGACATCCCGGACCTGAAACAACTTCGATATTCTTAGGTAATAAAGCCCTTATACCATAATGAGTTATAACATGTTCATGTGTACCACATACATGACATATTTTTTGGTTTCCTAATCCTATGGCAATATCATTTATTTTTTTAATAATAATATCTGACGTTTTACGGTCTTTATACACGTCCACTAAAAATCCTCCTCAGTTTTAAGGAGTTCCTTCCATATATCTAAAGATTCTAATGCATCTTTTTCATCCATTTTTTCAATTGCAAATCCAGTATGTACAATAACATAATCGCCAATTTTAACGTCAACTAAATCAAGCCTAACTTCTCGTTGAATGCCATTAAAATCAACTATGCCAATGCTGCCTTTAATTTCAATAATTTTTCCAGGAACTGCAAGACACATAATTTTACCACAATAGATTGATTAAAAAGTCTTTCTTTAATAGAACTTAATAATTTTACTAATGTTATAACTGGTTGTAATTTAAGGTTAAAGTCCTGAAATTGTTTTATCTAAGAAAAGGGTTGTAACATAAAAAAAAATCTATTCTTCCTTACTTAGGCCCAATATCTTCATGAACTGTTGGATTGGAAGGGATTTTGATTCTCCACATACGACGTCTAGATATGCAAGGTAAATGTCGGCGTTACCGTTCCTATGGTCTTCCCATACCACCCGGTCGCAGTAGATTGCAGCAAACTGCTGATCATTTGTATACATGCATATCGGGAACTCCTGCCCAGTCTTTAGATTGTAGCCGTAGATGTCGCTGTTGCCATTTCTATCGTCAAACCAGACGACGATGTCGCCGTATATTGCAGGAAAAAATTGAGTATTTACGGCTGTACATATCGGGAACTCCTGCCCAGTCTTTAGATTGTAGCCGTAGATTTCCCATTTAGTTCCACTTCTATAGTCCATCCAGATCACTATGTCACCATAAATTGCAGAAAATCGCTGAGCACTTGTATATGTGCATATCGGGAACTCCTGCCCTGTCTTTAGATTGTAGCCGTATATATCTGCTGCTCCACTTCTATTGTCCTCCCAGACCACTATATCGCCGTATATTGCAGGATAATACTGAAGACTCACAGCTGTGCATATCGGGAACTCCTGCCCTGTCTTTAGATTGTAGCCATAGATGTCCCAGTTAGAGCTACTTCTATTGTCCTCCCAGACCACTATGTCGCCGTATATTGCAGGAAATCGCTGAGCACTTGTATATGTGCATATCGGGAACTCCTGCCCGGTCTTTAGATTGTAACCGTAGATGTCGCTGTTGCCATTTCTATTGTCCTCCCAGACCACTATGTCGCCGTATATTGCAGGACGCTGCTGATTAAATGTATCACTAGTTATCATTTTTTCAGAAAGAACTTGTGTCCCAATAACTACAGAAATCGTGGCAAATACAAGAACAGAGATAATTAGAAATATCTTTATTATTTTTTTAATAATAAATCACCTTTATAATTACCAAAATAAATGCGCAGTTAATATTTAAACATTTGCTTATCCATCTAAGTTATAGTTTATTAAGTTAAACTGAATAATTTTACTAAAATTATAAGCTACTTAGTTAATAATTGCTTTTAATTTTTTTTAGTAATTAGTATAAATTTAAATATATTTAACTAATACTTAGTATTATATAAAAATTAATATTATTAAAATTATTTGTAAATATGCAAATATTTCAAAATGTATAAAGTTATATATATTCAATTCACTATAAGTATAGCAACATAAATAAAATGTTGAGTTGGTGAATAATATGCAAGAAGAAAATAAAGAGCAAATAAGCATGCCGTTGATAGGTGATGACGCACCTAAATTTAAGGCCCGAACAACACAAGGAGAAATTAATTTTCCAGAAGACTATAAAGGAAAATGGGTGATTCTATTCAGCCACCCTGCAGATTTTACACCAGTGTGTACAACCGAATTTATGACATTTGCTTCGATGCAAAAAGAGTTTCAAGATCTAAATTGTGAATTGATTGGATTATCCATAGATAGCATTTATGCACATATAGCATGGCTAAGAACTATTAAAGAAAAGATCGAGTATAAAGGCATGAAAAATATTGAAGTTATGTTTCCAGTTATAGAAGATTTACGTATGGATGTGGCTAAAAAATTTGGAATGATTCAACCAAATGCTTCTACAACACAAGCGGTCAGAGCAGTATTCTTAATTGATCCCAAAGCAAAGATAAGAGCAATTCTTTATTATCCACTCTCTAATGGTAGGAATATGGATGAAATTAAAAGACTACTTCTTGCAATGCAAAAATCTGACAGCGAACAAATAGCTACCCCGGCTAATTGGAGACCCGGTGAAGATGTGATTATTCCTCCTCCTGGATCTTGTGGAACTGCAAAGGATAGAATGGAGAAAAAAGAAGAGGGCAAATACTGTCTTGATTGGTTCATGTGTTTTAGAAAATCAAAATAATATCTTAAAATAATTTTTTAAATTTACTTTATAACTTTATGATTATATTATTCAGAAATGATATATTTGAGATTCATTTTTATTTTTTAAAATTTTTAGAGTAAAATATATAATACATTGTTATAGAGATTTTATATGAAAAAATGGTATGAAGAATTATTTCAAAATTTTGCTGAATCCTATGAAACTCAAGAATACACAAAAGGTACTATAGGTGAAATTGATTTTATTGAGAAAGAAATCAACTACAATAAATCATTTAAAATTCTTGATGTAGGTTGTGGTACAGGAAGACATTCTATCGAACTTGCAAAAAGGGGATATGATGTAACAGGGATTGATCTTTCTGAATGTATGTTAGAAAGAGCAATTAAAAAGGCCAAAGAAGTGGGCGTTACTGTCAATTTTATCAAAGCTGATGCTAGAGATCTAAAATTTGAGAAAGAATTTGATCTTGTTATTATGATTTGTGAAGGAGGTTTTCCATTGATGGAAACTGATGAAATGAATTTCAAAATACTTGAAAGTTCTTCTCGTGCCCTTAAGGCGAATGGAAAATTAATTTTCACGACTTTAAATGGACTATTCCCTCTATTCCATTCGGTGAAAGATTTTATCAATTCAAATTCTAGTGATGGAGTAAGTAAAGATAACACTTTCGATTTAATGACTTTTAGAGATAAATCAATCTTAGAAATAAATGATGACAATGGAAATAAGAAAAAAATTGTATGTGATGAGAGATATTATGTTCCTTCAGAGATATCTTGGTTGTTAAAAACATTGGGATTTAAAAAAATAGATATTTACGGATGTAAACTTGGTGCATTCAGCAGAAAAGATAAATTAACAACTGAAGACTACGAAATGCTAATTATTGCAGAATTTTGAAAAGATTCCGTAAGATTTAAAAATAGATTAAAAATCACTATTGTGGGGAAGATATTAAATTACAGCCATATCGCCAGTATGCTTTTTATTAATATCTTCTCCTTAATCTTATTTTTCAAAATATTTAAATAGAAATAATCTTCTGATATTCTATGAAAATTTGTGTTATAACTGATATTCATGGGCATAAAAGTTCAGTTAAGAGATTACTTAATGCAATTGACATTAATAAATTTGATCTTTTAGTATCGTGTGGAGACATCACATCATTTGGTGGAAGGAATGAAGCAAAAGAAATATTAGAAATAATTCCTAATATTAATTTTTATACAGTCTTTGGAAACTGTGATACTAATGAAGTTAAGGATTACATCGATTCACAAAATGTCTCTCTTCATGAAAAAGAAATTAAAATACAGGATTATTCCATAGGAGGTTTTGGAGGGTCAAATATATCTCCCTTTCGTACTCCTTTGGAATACACAGAAGAACAGATAAGAGAAGGTCTTTCTAAACTATCCTTTAGAAATATGATTCTTGTAACCCATGCACCTCCTTATGGAACAAAATTAGATAAAATAGGAAATGGTAAATCTATTGGGAGTTCCTCTATTAGAAAAATAATAGAAGAATATCATCCACTTGTAGCTATTTCTGGACATGTGCATGAATCAAGAGCTATCGATATCTTAAATAACACTAAGTTATTAAATCCTGGGCCTTTGAAAGATGGTTATTATGGGATAGTAGAATTAAACAAAGGACAAATTAATGTCAGCTTAGAAAAATTGGATTAAATATATTTAAATATAAGAAAAAGAGAATAATAGCATGATTTACGAGATTGTTATAGCGGCTCTGATTCTAATTATTGTCCTTTTCATTATTTATTTCTTTTTCCCAATAAAACAAAAAGGTATTCCAAAAGAACCGGCAAAAAGACCAATTGTGAAAGAAGAAGACCCTTTAGTTCCATATTATTCCGAAGGGGAGGTAATAGTTGAAGACGAGTTATATGGAATGAAAATGATATGGGATTCCTATGAAGAAAGAGTTGAGAAGTTTATTAAATATCTTGAAACTTCAACTGCTGTTCATGACCCAAAGGTTATAAGCACCTTCCAAGATATTGAAGGTGACTATGTAAAAATGAAAAAAAGACTTCGCCCATTTTTGAGAGAACATATGATGAAGAGGATGGATGAAAGAATTCTCTATGCAAGAAGCTTAATTAACAAAAAATTTAGATATTAAATAATTACTCTGCATAAGCCTTTAATATTTATACTATCAAATTATCATAATGATAGGAATTCCCTTAATAATTATTATTTGTTCTATAGCTCTAGGGGTATATTTCCCTACTTACGGTAAAGAAATTTCGCCTATTGTTCCATTATTACAAAGCATCCTAATATTTCTGTCAACGATCAAAGTTGATTTTAGTAAATATAAAAATTATAAATTACTTCTGAAACCTCTTGCATTAGGATTATTTACTGGATATATTTTTATCCCAATAATGTTTTATTTAGTTGGTTTTTATTTACTTAAAATGAATATCATTAATTTTCCCTTATTCATTGGAATTATTGTAACAAGTGTTGTACCACAAGCTGCAGGTTCAACGTTAGTATGGTCAAAAGAACTAGGCGGGAAATTAGAAATAAGTTTGTTACTAGTCATTACTACAATTTTAATATCTCCTTTTTTATCTCCTTCTTATATTTTATTAAGTTTAGGAAGTAAAATAAGTTTTAATGCCTTGCTAATGTTTATAGAAATGTCTCTAATTATATTCGTACCTGTTTTAATTTCCTTATTAGTTAAAAACAAATTATCAAGAAATGTGAATCCCTATCTCTCCTTTTTAGTAATGGGCGTAATAATATACATTGCGGTATCTAAAAGTGTAGAAAGATTAGATATAGTCAAAGGATATCTATTTGTTTCAATCATATTGGCATTTATACTAATTTCTTTAGTACTTCTTTTTTTAATAATTGTATCAAATAAGTTAAAACTAAAAGAGGAAGAAAAGGAAGCAATTTTCATACCATCGTTTTTTAAAAATATTAGTATAGCAATAATCATTGTTTCATTTTTTGAACCTGAAGTTGTTTTCTTCCCAGTAGTATATTATATTGTTGAACAGCTTTTTTCTCCTCTTTATTATGAAATAAAAATGGCAGTGCTTGCCAAGCCGAAGAAAATATAAATCTATAAAAGAATTAGAATAAGGTGAGTATTTGGTAAATAAAAGAAAATCTTGGCAAGAAAAGCTAAACGATTCTAAAGAGCTTCCTAAAGTTGAGCCCATAACTAACAATATGTCAAAAAAATGGGGAGAAGGTACAGTAGTTATACCCGCACCAATAGAAGTAGATGAAATAATGAGAAATGTACCTAGAGGTAAATTGATTACGATTGATCAAATTAGAAAAAAATTAGCAGTGAAACATAAAGCTAGTATAGGCTGTCCTTTAACAACTGGAATTTTTGCATGGGTTAGCGCTCACGCTGCCAATGAAGCTGCTTTAGAAGGAAAAACAGATATTACTCCATACTGGAGAACTTTGAAAACAGGTGGTCTCATAAATGAAAAATATCCTGGCGGGATTAACTATCAAAAACAACTTCTAGAAAATGAAGGTCATAAGATTATTCAAAAAGGAATGAAATATTATGTTTTAGATTATGAGAAATATTTAGTTGACATTTAAATACTAATTTATAATTTTGGATAGATTTTTACAACGTCTATTAGTCAAAAGCTTTTTAAAAATGAGTAATAATAGGATTTAAGGAGATTTTTTGATAGAAATAAGATTTCATGGTAGAGGAGGACAAGGAGCTGTCGTTGCATCTAATATGCTAGCGGACGCAGCATTTAGAGAGGGAAAATATGTTCAGTCTTTTCCTCATTTTGGTGTAGAAAGAAGAGGTGCTCCAGTAAGTTCTTTTACCAGAATCGATAAAATACCTATTAAAATAAGAAGTCAAGTTTACACACCCGATTATGTTATAGTTCTTGATCCAACTTTGATTGATCATACTGATGTGACTAATGGGCTTAAGAATAA